>NZ_JASCPO010000001.1:0-155964 GCF_029960145.1 Pseudomonas sp. PS01299
AGGCTGAAACCTTGGGCATGACCGATTTGAATGGTGGCGCGCTCTTCAACGCTGAGTTCGGAATAAGACATAGGGACAGCACCGTACCGGAAAGGTCAGGTGTTGCACTCAGTTTTCGCCGCCGCCCCCTTATTATCACTGCGAGGTGAATAGCTTTTCTGCCAATTGATTATGCCAATGCGATTCTCTTCGCCGAAGATTTCGTCCATGAGCATGCCAAGTCTAAATAGTTCCCTATGATCAATACAGATAGCCATAACCCCGCCTGGGGTTAGCATCTCACGCATCATCCAGATTCTGGGTGTCATGAAGCGCAACCATTTGCTGTGCTTGGACCCATCATCTTTAGGAACTACATCGCCGAGATCTGGATCGTTTGGATCCTTGTCCCACTTGTCGTTATAGCGGAAGTCCTCGCCGGTGTTGTACGGCGGGTCTGTTACTACAAGATCAACTTGACCACGATATTTATAGAGCGTGACCATCGCAGAAAGGTTTTCACCGTCCCAGATCTCATTCTCTGACTGGGCGGTTTCCTCTCCAAAGGATACTTTCTTGATAATACGATGCAGCTTCGGCTTGACCTGGCGGATGATCTGCCAGGGAGCAGCCCGCCCGGTGTAACTCATAACGATGCCATTCTTGCCAGCATCGGCAAGCGCCGCATCATGCTCCTGCAGCATACGGACCAAGGCGGCCCTCGGCAGTTGTTCGTAATCCATGCTTGCCCCTTGAATTCGTGCGGCGGCACCGAAAAGCTGAAAATTCTAGTACCGCTCGTGGATGCTTCACCATCCCTAGGGTGGCGAGTGTACTTGTGAACGTATTGATTTGGCTGTTAAACCGTTGAAAAAGACGGATCAACTGAGTTCCAAACGGGCTGCGTACTGGCTGGCAGATGCGAATCCGGCGCACGCCGCTCCCTTCTGGGCTCAAGCCCGCGAAGCGGGCATAAAGAACCCGGCCGAGGCCGGGATCCTTATGGGCTTATGGGCCGGCGTATTGGTCTGCCCAGTCCAAAGCCGGTGCCACGGGAGCTTGCACCTCCTGAGGCCAGGTTTTGGAGCCCACTGCAAATCGCCCGTAACCCATTAAAAGATAGCTGGGCATCCGACGAAAAGAGCACCAAGGCACCATTACCCTTGAGCTACAGCGCCGCTACGGGGCACCAGTTTGATTTCAACGCGGCGATTTTGGGCGCGACCCTCGGCGGTGTCGTTGGGGGCAATGGGCGAGCTGGAGCCTGCACCAAAGGTTTGCAGGCGCGAAGGATCGACGCCATTGCTGCGCAAAGAGAAAAAGGGGACTGATTTATGTGCGCCAGGCAAAGCTTGGTCGCCTGGGAATGACGGCGCAAGCCGTCACGAAATGGCGTAAGAAACCCAGCGGGTATGACCCCCGCCCGGTAAAGGTTAGCCACCGACCGGAAGCGAGTCTTGCGTGGTGACCGGGTAACCGGCGCTGCGAAGCGTAGACAGCAGAAAAGGGGATTTATTTTCCCTACTCTAAAACGGCCGCTGTTGGCCGATTGCTGCCTGTCGTGGACGACCGTTTAACTTCAAAGCCTGACTGGATTGCAAACTGCTGACACGCGTAGATTCTGTTTTCGACTCGTTTAATGCCGTCGATGCCAGGCCATAAACAGAGAGGAAACAACCGCTCGAAAATTCGAGCCATAGACTCTAGAGCCAGTGGGTAGTCGGAGTCATGTTCCTGCAACCATCAAATCCAGATTCTGCACCGCCGCTCCAGCGGCTCCCTTCCCAAGATTGTCAAACACCGCAGCCAACAAAACCTGCCCCGTCTCATCATTTTCACACACCACCAATCGCAAACTATCAGTCCCGTTAAGCGCCTGAGGATCAAGGCACGTCAACCCTTTGGCCTCCTGCATCGACATCACCTGTACATGGTCCGCATCGACGTAGTGCTGCATAAGACACGCATGCAACCGCACCGCATCCACGCCCGGCGCCAACAAGCGAAGTTGCAACGGTATGGTCAGCACGATCCCCTGCCGAAAAGCCCCATAAGCCGGCACAAACATCGGCCGCTCCATCAGACCGCTTTGCTGCTGAATCTCCGGAATATGTTTGTGTGCCAGCCCCAGACCATAAACCTGAAACGCGGGCGCCTGTGATGCGCCCTCTCCCTCATGCTCTTGCACGCCAACGCGCCCTTTTCCGGAATAGCCCGACACAGCATGAATGTTCGTCGGATAGTCCCTGGGCAGCAACCCGGCCTCCAGCAATGGGCGCAGCAGCCCTATCGCCCCCGTGGGATAGCAACCGGGATTGCTGACCCGCCGTGCCGTGGCGATGCGTTGGGCCTGCTGCGAGTTCATCTCCGCGAAACCATAGGTCCAGTCTGGATGGGTGCGGTGCGCCGAACTCGCATCGATCACCCGAACGGCGGGGTTTTCGATGCTCGCTACAGCGTCGCGTGCGGCTTGGTCGGGCAAGCAGAGAATCGCGATGTCGCAGGCGTTGATGATTTCGGCGCGACGTTGCGGATCCTTGCGATGTTCGGGGCTGAGCGTGATAAGCCGCAGATCGGTCCGGTCGCGTAGACGTTGATGGATTTGCAACCCGGTGGTGCCTTGGTCGCCGTCGATGAATATAAGAGGACTTGCCATGGAATGCTCTCGGACATAGGAAATCAGGAGTTCCAATCTTCAGTGAGGGGCTAAGATAGGAAAAGTTGAATTTCTAAACGATGAAATTCAGCTTTTCTGAACAAGGAGTGACTCATGCGCGAAATCAGCCTGGACCGTCTGCGCACGTTGGTGGCCATTGCCGACCTGGGTTCGTTTGCCGAGGCGGCCCGTGTGCTGCACCTCGCGCCACCCACGGTCAGTTTGCATATTGCCGACCTGGAGTCGCGGGTTGGCGGAAAGCTGTTGTCGCGCACACGTGGGCGCATTCAGCCTTCGGCGATTGGAGAAACGCTGGTGGAGCGCGCGCGGCGCCTGTTGGCGGATGCGGAGCAGGCGCTTGAGGACGTGGAGCGTCAGGTGCAGGGCTTGGCCGGGCGTGTGCGGCTGGGTGCCTCCACAGGGGCCATCGCACAGTTGATGCCGCAAGCTTTGGAGACGTTGGGCCAACGCCATCCCGCTATCGATGTGCAGGTCGCGGTGCTCACGTCGCAGGAAACTTTGAAGAAGCTTGCCGAGGGCTCTTTGGAGATCGGTCTGGTCGCGCTGCCACAGACCCCGGTGAAGGAATTGCGGATCGAGCCATGGCGGCGGGACCCGGTCATGGCCTTCTTGCCGGCTCGCTGGGAATGCCCGGATGTTGTGACCCCCGGTTGGCTGGCCGCCCAGCCATTAATTCTGAATGACAAAACTACTCGGCTTTCGCGCTTGACCTCGGAGTGGTTCGCCAGTGATGGACGGCAGCCCACGCCGCGTATTCAACTGAACTACAACGATGCGATCAAAAGCCTAGTGGCGGCCGGTTATGGTGCGACGTTGTTGCCGCATGAAGCCTCCACGCCATTGCCCGATACCAGGATCGTCATGCGGCCATTACAGCCCTTATTGTGGCGTCAACTTGGTATTGCCCACCGTGGTGGGGACGTCGAGCGGCCTACGCAACATGTGCTGGATGTGTTGTGGGGGTTGAGTGCGGGCTAGGGCGATGTTGTCAGAGAAAGGACCGCTTTCGACCCGGTCATACGGTGATTGAGGTCCCAGGCGTCAGCTACCGCACCTGAAGCCGTCGTTCATCGCTCCAAAGCCGGTGCCTGTCTCCGTTCGCCCAGGCCAGGGTGTCGTAGTACTTGTGCAGCAGCTCGGTAATGGCGGCGGTGTCGTCGGTCATGGGGTTTCCTTGGGGTTGGCGGTGAGGACTGCCTGGACGCGTGCTTGCAGCGCGGGCAGCACGTCTTGTTGGAACCAGGGGTTGCGCACCAGCCAGCGATTGTTGCGCGGGCTAGGGTGAGGCAGGGGGAACGCTTGCGGCCAGTGCTCGCGCCAGGCTTCGACCACCCGGGTGAGCGGCGTCTTGCCAGTACCGAGGTGGTAGTCCATGGCGTAGCTGCCCAGCACGATGACCAGCGACAGGCGCTCGAAACGCTGCATGAAGGCTTCGCGCCAGGCGGGGGGCGCACTCCGGGCGTAGCGGCAGGTCACCGCTTTTGCCGGTGCCCGGATAACAGAAGCCCATGGGCAGAATGGCGATGCGGGTAGGGTCGTAGAAGGTGTCGCGGTCCACGCCCAGCCAGGCGCGCAGACGCGCGCCGCTGGCGTCGTCGAAGGGCACGCCTGAGGCATGGACCCGGGCCCCCGGTGCTTGGCCGGCGATGAGGATGGGCGCACTCGGGTGAAACTGGAAGACCGGCTGCACGCCGTGTGGCAGATGCGGTGCGCAGCGCGTGCAGGCGCGGACGTCGGTCAGAAAGGCGTCGAGTGTCGGCATGGCGCGCTTCCGGAAAGGGTGGCTCGCGCAGGACGGAGGTGCCATCCTGCGCGAAGCGTAACCCGGCAGCAAGTCAGTGCTGGGTCAGTGTCGGATAGCCCTGGATGAATACGCGGTCGGTCTTGGCCGCCGGCACATGGCAGCCCATGCAGTCGGCTTCGTAGCTGACGGCGACATTCTTGGCGGGGGCGTCGGCCTTGAACAGCGCCCAGCCCCAGCCGTCGCCCCACAAGGGGTTGCTGGCGAAACGGCCTTTGGCGTCCTTGACCATCACGAACCACACGGCCGCATCGGAACCCCAGACCACAGGGTTGCCAGTGGTCATGGCGCTGGTTTCGAGCTTGCGGATCTCTTTCACCAGCGTGGCGCCGTCCAAGAACTTGCCGGTCTTGCGGTAGTGCTCGGCCGAGGCCTTTTCGGTGTACACATCGTGCAAGCCGCGAGAGGCGGATTTTTCGTCCAACACCGCATATGAGCCCAGGTGGACGAAGTTTGTGCGGAAGTCTGTGGGGCGGCTGATGCCGCCCTGGCTGTCCACATAGGGCGAAAAGTCGCCGGCCGTGACGGCCAGTGGCAGGACGAGGGCGCTGGCGAGCAGAGCGCCGGTGAGTGCGATTTTCATCGTGTTCTCCTTATATGCCTATGGAGATCAGACGGCGACCACGGGGAAATCCACCGTGGTGTCGGCGATGTGGTTGGTGTAGTTGGTGAGCGTGTTCAGCGCGACGTTGGCGATCACTTCCAGTATCAGGCCGTCGTCGAGCCCCGCGCGGCGGTAGTTGGCCATGGCGTCGGCCGACACCACGCCGCGTTGCTCGACCAGCGCGCGGGCAAAGCCGGCGATTGCATCGTCAAGTGCGTTGGCCGCCTGGCCGGTGCGGGCCGCGGCGATGGCCTCTGCCGACAGTCCGGCACCTTTGCCGATCAGGGTGTGTGCGCTCAGGCAATACTGGCAGCGATTGGCTTGACCGGCAGCGAGCGCAACGATCTCGCGCTGGGAGGCATTCAGGCGGCCGGTGCCCAGCGTTTCGGACAAGCCGAGGTAGCCATTGAGCGCCGCCGGCGCGTGGGCCAGCGTGGCGAACAGGTTCGGCACCATGCCAAGCTTGGCTTTGACGGCCTTGAGTGTGGCAGCGGTAGCGGCGTCAGCGGTGTCGATGGTCAGGGGGGCGATTTGGGTCATGTCTATCTCCGTAGTGGGTGAGGTGCAAGAGCACGTGGGCATGATCGCCCTTTGTTTGGTACGATATGGCACGTAAAGTATCAAATACGTAACCTATCGTCTTATATGGAGAGTGGAATGGCGGATCGACTGGCCGGCTTGCTCCGGCACTACTCGCTTTCGGCGCGCGTTTTTCACAGCGGCGCCTTCTGTGGGCAGCATCATTACGCGGCGCCGCATGGCTATATCCATCTGGTGCGGCGCGGCCCGATTACGGCGCGTTCGCCCGTGCATGAAGATCTGCTGGTTACCGAGCCGAGCCTGCTGTTTTATCCGCGCGTGGCGTCGCATCGTTTTGTCGCCGCCCCCGGCGATACCGCTGAGCGGTTGTGTGCGGAGGTCGACCTGGGCGCTTCGACGGGCAATCCGTTGGCCATGGCCTTGCCGTCGATGCTGCTGATTCCGTTGGCGGACTTGCCCGGCCTCGGGCCGACGCTAGAGTTGCTGTTTGCCGAAGCCGAGCGCGACCAGTGCGGTCGGCAGGCCGCCATCGACCGCTTGTGCGAGTTGCTACTGATCCAGTTGCTGCGTTATCTGATGGATGGGCGGCTTGGCGCCACCGGACTGCTGGCGGGCCTGGCCGACCCGAAACTCGCGCGCGCCATAACCGCCATGCACGATGCGCCGCAGACCGCGTGGTCGCTCGAGGCGCTGGCGGCGAAGGCGGGCATGTCACGCGCGCGCTTCGCCGCCGCGTTCAAGGACGCGGTGGGCGTCACGCCGGGCGACTATCTGGCCGACTGGCGGATGAACGTCAGTTGCACCCTGCTCAAGCAGGGGCGGCCGGTGGCGGTGGTGGCCGACCGCGTCGGCTACGGCAGCCCGAACGCTCTGGCGCGCGCCTTCCGCGTGCGCATGGGCTGCGCCCCGCGCGACTGGCTGGCGCAGCAGCGCGGTGACGCGGCGCTCAGCGGTTCGTGAGTTTGAGTTCGATTCGCCGGTTCTTGGCGTAGGCGGCGCCGGTGTTGCGCTCGTCGAGCGGGTGAAATTCGCATCACGCCGGAACAACTGGCGGAACTCCAGGTGGCGATCCGTCAACGGCTGGTCAGTCTGTTCGTGCGGCGCGGCCGGCTGGACAAGGCTGAGTCAGTGGCGCAGGTAGCTGGATGACGCTGTCCCGCCCTGAGCCGACGCTCACAGGCGGGGATTTCCAGTGTCGTCATTGTCGGCTATTGGCCGGCAGCAGCCCGTCGTTGCCTGATGGATCCAACCCCTCCGCTGCTATAGTGCAGTCGGCTTCTGACGTTCAGTGCAGCCGTCTTCTGAAAACGACAGGTTGAACGCCAAAGAGGGGGCGGGAGCGCTGCAACCGGAGCAGCGTCAGAGCCTCCAGAATCGCCCACACAACGCGGAAGCTGTCAGTCAGGGGGCAAGCCTACCTTGGCACCAGAAACGCGCCCAGGAGGCCGCAGGGGGCGATTTTGGCCGCTGCAACTGTCCAACCTTGGCCGGGCCTCGCCGGGCCGAGTGGGGCGGCCTTCGACCAGGGCGGGCCGGCGACCGTCCGTCGGGCATGGAGGGGACGATAGAGAAAACGGACAAAATCGTACGCTAAGCGTGCGGCCTGTCAGGTTGAGGCCCTAGAGGTTGCAGGCGAGTCGTCAGAAAATGCTGGAATCGGCCCTATTCTGACACTGCCCAAGGTTCCGGCCTGACGCCCAGTTAGGGCATACCTCAAATTGACACTGCGTATTCCAGAGAACGTGATGACGGAAGGTTGAACCTTCCGTCATAGCGCATCTGGTTTGGCCTCCCGTCAGCCAACCACGGGAAACACTGACTCGATCATTGGAGAATGGTCAGCTTGGCCTTGAGATCAATGGCTCTCGCGAAGTTGTGGTAATTCGGCGATGTTCGCTGCACCTGCGCGTGCAATGCTTTCAGCGCCGCCGAATCCGCCGACGACTCCATTTCGACCTCATACTCGACCTGGTCGTACCCTGGATTGATCCCAGGATCGATTCCAAGAAAACCTCTCAGATCGAGGCTTCCCTTCGTGCGGATAGTCAGCGATTGCAACTCGATGTTCATTGCCGCCGCATTTGCCGCGTAGGTTGCAGTCATGCATGCGTTCAACGCAGCCAGGATCAATTCTTGTGGATTAGCGGCCGTGTCGGTACCGAGCAATTCTGCCGGTTCGTCCGCGTCGATGACAAAGCCGCGCGCCAAGGCCGTGTCACCTAGTACGAGCGGCATGGTTCGCGCACGCGTCCGGGTGCCACCCTCCCAGGTTGTCACGACGCCGAACGTCGCGATGCCTGCGGCGGGCTTTGCTGCGACCTGATCTGCAAACTCACGCAATGCGCCGACGTTGATCCCGTTGCCGGGAGTTCCTTTAATGTTTGTGTTCATTTCTCGTTCCCCCATTATGTGTTACGCCCGGCCATCACGCCGCCGTCAACGTCCCAGATTGCGCCCGTCACCCATGCTGCCTTGTCCGACAACAGGAAGAGGATGACCTCGGCGACGTCTTGTGGCGTCCCAACCCTGCCGATTGGGTGGAAGCTGTTGAATCCCTGTAAGGCGCCATGAACCTCGGCCTTGGGTATGAATCCCTCGTAAATCGGCGTTTCGACAACCGCCGGAGAAACGGCATTGACCCTGATTTGTTTGGATGCCAGCTCCATCGCAAGGTGCTGGGTCAGCGAATGCAAACCTGCTTTTGCCATCGAATACGCGGACGACGGCGTAGCCGCAATCGCCTGCTTGCCCCACATCGAGCCGATGTTCACAATGGCGCCGGGACGCTCGCTGGCCACGAGATTGGCCACGACTTTTTGTGTGATGAAGAAGAACGCTTTATTCAACGTCAAATATTGTTCGTAATCACTTTCCGTGTGCTCAAGAAACGCCTTCGGGAAGAACACCCCAGCCGCGTTGACCAGAAGATTGATGTCCTTGTGGTGTTCATCGATGGTATGCAGGAGTCGCTTCACATCTTCGGCTCGCGAGAGATCGGCAGTCAGGGCGGTCACGGTGCCCAACGACGACAGCGCCTTGCGGGCCTCTTCGGCCTTGTCTTCACGGTGACCGACGATGACGACGCTTCCGCCTTGCTCAAGAACCATGCGGGCAGTTTGCAGTCCCATCCCGCTAGTGCCGCCGATGACCAACAACTTCTTGCCATTAAATTCAGTACTCATAATAATCTCCTTAACTACCAACTAAATGGTAGGGTTGTGTTGCAAAAAAAGTGCCGACCTCAGGTCAACACGGTGGAAAGAAAAGTGTTTCCAACTTCGGCCGGTCCGCGTGACGACCGCATGCCACGGCCCACCATCATCGAGCCTTCCAACGCGCACAAGAATGCCTCTGCGAGAGCCTCTGGGGTGGAATTCGAGGTGATCAGCGCGGCACGCTGACCATCGGCAACGACAAGAGTCAACCAGTCGAGATTGACTTTAAAGAATCGCTCGACCTCGCTCACAACGGCGTCCGGCAGCGAGTCCGACTCGGCACCCAACATGCCGCAGACACAAAGGCGCCGGTCCTTGGCGAAGGTGCGTTCGAAAAGTGCCGCATACGCAGTTAGCCTGTCAGGCGCTTTCGCATGCTGCCCTTCGATGCTCAGCAACTCCTCACGAAACCGGTGCGTGTAGCGCTGTGCGACCACGGCCACGAGTTCACCCTTCTTGGGAAAGTGGTGGTGGATACTTGGTTTTTTGATGCCTACCAACTGGGCCACGTCGTCGTATGAGAAGCCGTTGTAGCCGTGCTGCTGTACCAACCCTTCAGCGGCATCGACCACCCGCTCGGCGGTCGGCGAGATTTCGGAGAAATGCTTCATGCAAGCGCCTCATTTGATTCGGCGACTGGCAGGTGGCCTGTCTTGACCAGGATGGTGCAGCCTGTATTGCTGAAGGGACGGTGAGCACTCAAATGCGGACTGCGCATCCATGTGCCGGTAGGGTAGCTTCCGAACTCATCCTCAAAGACGCCTTCCAACACATAGATTTCTTCACCGCCGTAGTGACGATGCGAATTGAATCGTGTCCCCGGGGCCCAGCGCACCAAAGCCGTATGTTGTGTGTCGAACTCAGAAAGTGGCATCACCGACAGACCCGGCACGAGGCCTGGAAACCAGGGGCCGTTACGGGTGTCGACCACGGTGCGTTGGCTGTCGGCTAGATCAAGATGGCGCAGCTTGACGAACAACGTGCAACCCGTCGCGGAGCTCGGTGCATGCGAAGAACCTGGTGGATTCTTGATGTAAGTCCCAGGCCCGAAGGTCCCGGATTCGTCGCTGAATTCGCCGTCCAGGACCAGAATCTCCTCGCCCAAGTCGTGCTTATGATTTTCAAAAGCGGAGCCCGGCGCGTATCGCACGATCGAGGTGGCACGCGCCACTTCGTCGCCATCACGCTCCAGTAACTGGCGTTGAATCCCGGTCGCTGGCGAATCGACCCACTGTAAGCTTGAAGGCTCGACGACAACACGCTGCGAAAGATCTGAATTGAGTTTCATGGCTTTATTTCATCTACCGACTACTTGGTAGGTAAGTTATAAGATCCCGATTTGTTTGTCAAATAGCTTTCGCCATTTTCTTTCATCCATTGAAAAAACAATGAATTGGTTACAAGAACTCGCGAAGCTTAGCGTACGATTTTTTCCGAATTCTCTATCGTCCCCTGATGAGAGCCGTGTAAGCAACAACCATAATCCTGTGCGACTATACTGTTTTTACATACAGTGAGGCGTGCTATGCCCTCTTCGGAACTGCCGCCATTCGAGCCCGTGACGCTCGACGAGTTGCGTCGCATTTGGTCGGCGCATGAAGATCCCGATATTCGCCGCCTGGCTCTCGAAGTAGTTCGATATCGGCGTGTGCTGGCAGATGTCGACAAGCTCTATAAGACCGTCCACCAGTCTTGGCGCGACCAGGTGGGCGGTGATCTAGTGGCCCTGCACCTCTTGAAACTGGTCATGTATCACGAACGGATGCGCTTGCCCTAATGGCTGGCTGCTTCGTTCTACAGCGCCAGCAGTACGCCATCAGGATTGAATGCGCTCGAAAGTTATTTGGACAGCGCTAACACGTGCGCGATATGCAGCGCGGGAATCTTCCTCCAGCTTCCTTAGGATGGCGCGCCCGGCCAGACTCATTCCGCCGTCACGGAGGCTGCCAAGCTCGAGAACCGCGCTCAGGGCCGCGTAATCACGGTTGAACTGCTCCCCGTCATCTTGATCAGCCGTTCCGTCCTTGATCTTTTCAAAGTAGGACATCACTGCCTCAAAGCGGTTAGTGGCTGACTGAATTATGGTCTGTTCCAGTTGGGGCAACGCTGGATCTGCATTCAAAGCTTCATCGCACCGCCGAGTCAGCAGGTCGTGCAGCAGATCGGCATCATTGGCCGCATCCACGCAATCGCGGTGGAGCGCATTCTCCAAACTGCTCTTCAGCCAGTAGCTGGTTTCCGGGTTGCTGAGTACCGCCTGAATTTCTTCGTTGATGGCCATTGTTGGATTCCTCTGTCCGGAAAGCGTTGTGTGCTCAGCGTTCCGCCGTCGAAGCACTGGAAAGATTGCGGTGTTCCTGGGCAGCCATCGGTTGCTCCATCAGCTCAAACGACGGTGAAATGAACTCGGCCGTGATGGCAGCGGACAGCGCCTCCAGCTCGAAGTCGGTCACCTGAAAGCTCCCCGGCCAGATCCTGATGAGTGCCGATTTTCGTGCGACAAGGAATTTCTCCTGTTTGAGCATGGCCTCGTTGACGGCGATACCAACAGCCTCGGCAAGCGCATCGCGGCTCCTGAAGAAATGAGTCATGGAGGAAAATTGGTAGTCGATCAGCACTCCGTCGACGATCACTTGATTCGGCTTCAGGTCGATGACGACGCGATTCGCCACCACTTTCCGCTCCGTCCACTCAACAAACCAGGCCCCGAGAGCGCCAGCAGCAGCGAGGGTGCCGGTGACTATCCAGGTTCCCTGGCCGGGAGCCTCTACACCAGGTAACAAAGCAAGTGGTCCCAGCAACGTGAGGGGCATAATCCCCAGCCCCAGGATGGCTTTCGACAGATCATTCATTTGGAGAACCTTGATCGCTGATTTCGAGCGATTATTCCACGCTGTCAGCGCCAGCAAGGCCGTATTCAGGCCGTAAAGCGGTCAGAAAACGCTCTTCCTACTCAGGGAGATCATTTCTGTTTGGAGTACTTGTATCTGGCCCTATCAGGCATTGCGCCGGAGGCCGTTGGGATTTCGGTAGGAAATGAGACGGTGGCCACCTCCTACCAGGAACCACCAGCATGGAACTAAACCGCCTCCCCGCTTGGCTTCAGGCTTACCGCGATGGCCATCGTCAAGGCAACGCCCAAGCGCTAGCAGCCTATGCCGATTACTACTGCATGGACGGGTCAGCCGACATGGAGTTGGATATTGAGGAGCGGCTTGGCTACATCCCTCCGCCGATGGTCTCGTATGCAAGCCGAACGGGCACACGCCGCAACCTCGCAGCAATGCGCGGGGCGGGTTGGCGCTTACTCGTTTCTGCGGCCGGGGTTCTGCGCACTGAGGGGTTCCAGCATTACGCCTTGGACAACGGAGCGTGGAGCGCTTTCCAGCAGGGCACGCCGTTCGATGAGCGTGCTTTCGGCCATGCCGTGGATCTACTTGGCGAAGACGCTGACTGGGTTGTCCTACCTGACATCGTGGCAGGTGGGATGGAGTCGCTGGATTTCAGCCTGCGCTGGCTGGATCGGCTAAAGGGATTCCCTCAAAGGTTGCTCATTGCTGTGCAGGATGGAATGGAGCCAGACGATGTGCGTGAGTTCTTGAGCCCATCCGTAGGGATCTTTCTGGGAGGGAGCACCCCTTGGAAGCTACAAACCATGGCTGCCTGGGGTGTCCTTTCTCGACGCCGCAACTGCTACTACCACGTTGGCCGGGTCAACAGCGCTCGACGGATCGGAATGTGCGCTGCCGCCAGTGCTAATTCCTTCGACGGTACTAGCGTGACACGCTTCGCCGACACGCTGCCTGCGCTCCATGCCGCGCTGTGCTATGCCGATGACCAGGGTGATCTTTTCTCTCTAGCCAAGGAGGACGTTGCAGCAACGCCATTCAATTGTTGTTGGCCGCTGCCTTCGAGACAGCACTGTTTCATGGAGCCCACCATCATGAAGATGGGGTTATCTGAGCTTTCGCCGCCGTGGACATATCAGACGCCCAGTCTCGGAGATAACCAGGAACGATGAGCTTGTGTCGAGCTCTCGATCCACCAGTGTAAAGGGCTGCAAAAGCCCTGCTCGCTGCAATGCGGTCACCAGGTCCTACTTGACTGAGCAAGTCTGGTGCGAGCATCACAGCGTCGATCTCTGAATTGCGTGCGTCCATGACCCGGCCGAGCTGTAGCGGGGCTGTCCCTGACGCATCGAGGTTGAGTAACGATGCTTCGAACTCTGATGAGCTATAGCCCTTACTGAGCATCCGGTCGATGCGCTGAAAGCTACTATTTTTGCTGCCCATGTCCGCCCGGAGATCATCCCAGTGGGTGTACCTGAAGAGCGCGCTGTGGGTTGGCCGTACCTGATCATGGAACAGGCCAATGCAATCGAGAATGAACCGGCGGAAAGTGTTGATTGCTCCAGGTAGCAAGCTGAAGGTCGCGCCAGCGCTCCCCAGGCGCTGAAACCACTCGAATAATCCCCACTCGGAATCAACCAGGATGGTCACGGCCCCAGTGGGAACCTCTGGCTTGTCGTAGTAGATAACCTTTGTCTCAATGCCGTTGTTGCCCTCGAGCGAAGCCAATTTCAGTATTGGGTGTTTGTCGATGAGGGGGTTTATGACTCCCTCGATCTGCCGGCCGGCGCGAATGGAGTGGGTGATCTCGTGCTTGCGGAGTGTGCTGGCCCGTTGGTAGTAGCTCCCATCCAGGCGCTGGCATGCGTCACCCAGGGTAATCACGGGTTGGCTACAGCGGTCGAGAAATACAGAGAGTGGCCAGCTCAGGTCGTGCGCTTCGTCGACAATGATGTGGGTGAACTCCAGGCCTATGACCGCCTCGTGAAGAAGGGTCATGTGCTTGATTCGGTGATAACCGCGAAGCGGGAGCTGAAGGCGCTGATCGGTAGGTTCTATGGTCTGGTCCCACAGCCTTTGGGCATACCCTACCAGCACCAAGCGATCTACGACTTCGAGGGTAAGCCCTTTGGGGATGTGCTGCTCTGATAAGGCAAGGTCAGTACTGTTGCAAAAAGAGGCAACCATTCTCGCGCAGGCCGTGGCTACTTGGGCAGGGCTGAGCCTACCGATCGACCCGAAGCCTAACCGGGAAGCGATGTCTTCCGGGGTAACCTGGTGCCGAGCGGATGCCCGTTTGCCAGGCCTGTAGTAACCAAAACTTCGCTCAAGCACATGGTTGGCAAGATCTCCGAACGTCATTCCTCTTACGTTCGCGGCTCCGATTCGCTGCATCAGGGCCTGGAGCTGCACCGCGGTGAACGCCAGCACGAGTGGTCGACATGATGAAAGCGAGTCCACCAAGCGTTCGATCATGTGGGTTTTGCCGGTACCAGCCAGGCCCTGGATATGGATGCTTTCATCGGGTTCGGCGTGGATAACGCGAAACGTCCGGCTCTGCTGATTCGACAGAGAAATTGTTTTCCCCGATGGGGTTTCGAACGAATGCTTGAGCGGGTTGAGCTTTTGGGTGTGCGCCGCACAGAAGTTGAAGTCCCAGTGGCCACCATTCAGGAATTGCTTCGCGTCCAGCGCCTCCTCATCCAGGAAGCGCAGCCGCAGCCTAGGCATAAGCGCCAGCCCTCGCTCAAACAACTCTCGCTTAAATCGGCCGGCAATCAGGCTAGAAAACGTACCAGGTGGATGCGTTTGGCTCAGTTCCGTTCCGACTGAGATCAACTCGGCCAGGGCCTTCTCAACGAGCATTTCGCTTTTCGGCTTTCCGTCCAGGGCCGGTAAATTCTGGATGACAGCTACCGACGCCACTTGGGCCACGTCCCATTGCCCCAGCAGAACACGGGCAGAACCGCTCGGATCAACCAAGGTATCGGCCTGTGAAGCCAGCAGTGGGATGTAAAGAACCGGGTCGGTCACGCTTTCTTCTCGATGGAATGCACATCGTCGACCACCACAGCGCTAGCGCCGGCGGCGGGGCTCAACTATCCAGTGTATGCCAGGCGAGCTGGAGATCACACTGTCTCACCGCCGGTACCAGTTGAGCTGGTAGCACCTGGCGTCCTCGGGAATGTCGCCAGGTGGCCACCGCAGGCAGTCGAGATACAGACGCTCAGGTTTGCTCGGACTGGGCCGGGTACCTTGCACCAGGTAGGCCGACCCACCGGAAGTGAGGATGTAGTCGCCAGCGCTCAGGTCGTCAGCGCCATCGATGTAAAGCTTGCACGGAGTGTAGGGCAGGCGGCTGGCCATATCCTTTTTCCTCAGATTCCAAAGATGGTCAGGGCTTGGGTGCAGCCGGCGATATTTCCACTCCAGTTTTAATCCGTTGACTTCGAGCCAATTTCTTTTGACCTGATCAAGGCTTCCAAGTTGGGCACGACATTGGCGTCTAGGTGATCCCTCATACTCTGGCTCAGATGGTGCTGGTTGGGAATATCAATGCCTTCTTGACTGGCCCATTCCCGCAAAACCCCCAGCAACACCATGCTGACGGTATGGCCATCATCCATATACTGGAGCAGAAAAGCCTTGAGCCTATTCCGTCCCTCATCGGAATGCAGGTCAAAACCTCCTGGCACATCATGTAAGCGATGCGCGATCACGTTGCGATTCTGGAGGAAGCGATCCAACTTTTCGTCGAAGGTGGGATGCAGATCAACCCGCTTCCGCAGCGCTTTGAGCAGTTGTCCCAGTGTGGCTTTTGAGTGTCGTTCAAGCAGAGTGTGAAGCTGTTCAACAGTTTGCAGTGGCTCGCCATGCAAAGGATACGTTAGGCAACAGCTCAACAAGTGCTCAACACCCTGCCCGGCGATCACCGCAAGGCCCAATGTCTTCAGCACATCGTCCTGAACAGGCTTGTAACCCGATTGCACTTCATCTTTCATGATTTTATCAGTCCTTGAGAGCGCTCTAGGGAGCATGTTCGCTTTCGATTTTGCAACGCGCGAAAAGAGCATTGATACGGGCTTGTAGCTCAGGGTCAGCTGCGGCTGCCTCACGAAGTGAGGGCATTTGCTCCATGACCAGATCAGATGCATTCTCTCCAAACTCCTCGATCAGCCTCTCGAGGTTCCCTACCGTCTCTTCGGGGGCGATGGGCTCGCGACTGGTGTTGGCGAGGAGTGAAGATACTGCACAGGCCTCTTCGTCGAGTTGCAGCACACGAATCGGGACGATATCTATCCCCAACTCCGAAGCCGCAAGCCACCGAACCAGACCTCCACCAGGAATGATCTCATAGCGTTCGCCCACCTTTCGAACGAGGATGGGCTCCATGATGCCCAGCTCTTTGATACTGATAGCCATAGCATCCACCTGGCTCTGACTAGGTGGCCTCGCCGGGCCGCTAGCAGGCATGATTTTGCTAGTTTGGATTACGGTTGGAGTGCTCATCAATTTTCCCTTCAGTTCTGAAAACCGCGGCCCAGTTCGTCGGGGGCTTGGCGATACCGCGATTTTCCTAGCGGAAATTTTCTATCGACTAATTCTTCGAGGGCATAACGCTGGTGATGAATGCCGCGCCTTTCAGCGCATCCGTCCAGATGCGGAGAGTTTCGACGGATTGAGGTCTGGCCAGAACCTCGGCGCGCTGAGTGTCCAGGCTGCGCTGCAACTCCTCCAGCTTCTGTGCTGGTGAAACATCTAGGTCCAAGCTCAGGTAGTCCTGCAGGGCTGAGTGGATATCAGACAACAAGCTGGACACCCGACTACGATGCCATTGCGCGGTAGTGTGGTTGGCCCAACGCGGCGCCTCCTCTTGCATTGATTTGCGCAACGCCAGGTGGCTCGGCAAATAGACGGCATGCCCCAACACCACCTGAACAACAAGGTGCAGTTCCAGTATCCGCAACTGCTCGGCCACTGTATCGCTGGGGAAGGAGAAGCGGGCTTTAACCAGTTGGCCGGCTTCCCGCGCCCACTGCTGGCGTTTTTTGGCCCTGGCTTTCTCTGCGCGGTCTTTGCGCTCCTTGGCATGCTCGACGTTGTACTTCACCGAGTCCAAAAGTGCTGCGGCGTTGGTCAGCAACTCCCGTTGCTCGTGAGAAAGTTTCCCGCCAAGACGTCCAAGCAGCGAATTGTTCTGCGTAAACGCACGTAGCTCGCGGGCGGCGGTGGTAAGGCCCGTCTGCACACTGCGCATTTCCTTGGCGCTGAAGTACGCGCCAACTTCCATCACCACGTCCGCGGTAATTCCCGTCGCCTTCGTCAGCTCATCACGTTGATTTGCCATGATTATTTCCATCTATGCTGGAGTAAGGATGCGATAGGCGACGCCTGGAACAGCTAGTGGGATACCCAGCGCATAAAGCCAGGGAGAAATCATACCGCCGAACAGCGCCGCCCCCAGCAAGGCGTGCCCGAGAGCAAAAATCAGCATCCCGCCGATACCTCCTCGATAGACGCCGACGAAACTGATAAATACGGCCGCGCCAGCCGCTATGGAAAGCGGGATGTTGGCCATTGCAAGGGGGTTTGCACCAGCGCCAAAGATCAAGGCCCCCAACATGATCGAAAGCAGAGAAGCGGCCCTGAGTGGCATATCCCAGCTACCAGATCCATCGCTTTCATGATTGTTTTTTTGTGTGTTCACTCGGTCCCTTCCGTAGAAATCAGTTGAAGAAGCCCTCGGCCTCCAACTCTTTGTACTGCTGCTCAAGAATCCAACCTCGAATCTGCTCAGCAGACAACCTGCCAGGCGAAACCTGCAAATCCTTGGATGCAGCCTCGCGGCTTGCTTCAATCTCTGCCTCTTCGGCCAACTCGATCAGCAACTCATCCTCTTCGGTGCGACTCCGGCCAACGGCGATCCTTGAAAAATCGTACTTATTGGCGCAGCGGCGGCAGAACAGCAAGGCCACCTTCGCATTCTCGACTTCGACCTCCGCCATTTCACCTCGAAGCCCACGCCATGTCTCGTTTGCCACGGTAATGGTTACGGTCGATTGCCCGTCAGTAATCCAGGCATTGCACCGCGAGCAATTCGTGATGACGTGCTTGATAGGGGTAACGGTCGCGGTCACAGGGATTCTCCTACTTATTGCTCAGCTCCGACCATCATATTGAGCCTTTGAACGTTTCTCCCAGTAAACACCGAGCAGAACCACATACCAAAATGCAAGGACAAGCCAAGCGCCCCAATGCCAGCGGCGCGGATCTGGATGAACGTCAAATGCGAAATAGGCGTAAACCAACGCGGTGATCGCTACCAAATTTCGGAACAAGCTAGCTACGGTCGTCATTTGTCTTTTCCAGTGCAGGTGGCCAGGATAACGGCAATTCGCACAACCCCAACTCACTGAGACAAGTTTCCCATACCTCTCGAGGATGTGACTCCATCAATGCGGAGTCGCCACATCCGCAGTGACATGGCCATCGGCAAACGCCAGATCCAGCTTGCCCGCATCGCGAGCCTGCTCGGCGCTGCTGATTATCACCCCACCAGG
Organism: Pseudomonas sp. PS01299; assembly: GCF_029960145.1. Classification (NCBI taxonomy): domain Bacteria; kingdom Pseudomonadati; phylum Pseudomonadota; class Gammaproteobacteria; order Pseudomonadales; family Pseudomonadaceae; genus Pseudomonas; species Pseudomonas sp. PS01299. The sequence goes on from NZ_JASCPO010000001.1 coordinate 18,226, forward strand.
GCCACGGACTAAGGCAAATCCTCTCCCGAGCAGTGCAAGCGGGTTCGTCTTGTCGAAGACCGTGGATGCAAGCTCCAGACGCGAAGTTTCCTTGGTGATCAGCGCCATACTCAGGGAAGCCACCCTCGAGGCGGCAAACAGCCCCCTTTGGCGCTCAGCTACACACAGGCCAGCCCCGAGCCTTGAAAATCGATCCTGCGCGAGCTGGAGGGCCATGCGCTGTTGGCTGAGGAGGCGGTCCCGGCCTTTGTCGAGGCTGCTTTGCTGTTGCAACAGTTGCCGCTGCTCCCTATGGAGCGTTTCCGTCACACGCCGGCTGAAGGTGCTCCAAGCGCGATCCAGATGCGGGGCTTGCCCAGACACCAGGCGCAAGATCATGCCGTTGGCCCGCTCGACCTGAGCCCGAGCAGTTGAGGCCTCAGACATGAGCGCTGTTTTGATGAACCCGATGACCTTCGATGGTGTGTCGAACCGGCGGTGTGCCACGAGGTCAAGCACGCATTCGTCGATCTCGTGCCCAATGCCGGTGAATACCGGAACAGGCAAACGGCAGACCCAAGCCGCAAGGTTCGCGTCGTTGAGCCAGGCCAGATCGCTTTTCGCCCCACCCCCGCGGATGATGCATACGGCGTCGAATGGCTGCTGTTGATGTTGCTCATGAACCGTCCGCAACGCAGAGCGGATGCTGTCTGATGCGTCACGCCCCTGGAACGTCGCTGAGAAATACTCGAAGCCGCACACTTCGGCCGCAGCCAACTGCTCTGCATCACGCCGAAAATCGGCCAGCCCAGCAGCCTCGTGCGGAGCCACAACCGCAACGCGCCAGAACCCTCCTGGAGAGGGAAGTCCCCGCTGTAGGTCGAACCACTGCCGCTCCTTCAGGGAAACAATGATCTTCTGCATCTTGGCCTGCATGTCACCCAGCGTGTAGCTCGGGTCGATGCCGGTGACCATCAGGGAGAAGCCAAACTGAGGGGAAAAATCCGCCCTCACTTTCAGCAGGACGTTCATTCCTGCTTGGGGCAGGCCTCCGGTTGCCTGCTGCCACTCACCAAGTACCTTGCCGGCGACGTTCGCAAACATGGTGCACCGTGCTTTCGCGACCTCGGCTCCCTCACGCGACTCCAAGATGTCCATGTAGCAGTGGCCGTTCGGACGGCGCTTGAAGTCGCTGAGTTCCGCAATAACCCAGCTGCTGTCTGGTACCGCAGCACGGACAGCCTTCTGGATCTGGGTAAGGTATGCGCTGAGAGTGAGGTGCTGCTCAACCGGATCAGGTGCGTTCACCGGACTGACCCTCTTCAGCGCCCAAGGTTGCCTGAACAACGCTCTCGATTCGGGTAAGCCGGTCGGCGCAGAACTTACGTGCATCCGCAAATTCGCGAGCAAGGGTCTCCAGCTCGTCGATGCTCACCTCATTGCGCTCCAGGCGCTTTACCGTCTGGTCGATGAAGGCGATGTTGGCTTCGTAGGTGTCTCGGCTCATGTGGGAAGTCCTGGGGAAGATGAGATCAATCAACGTGCCAATTGTCGCAGCTTCCCCAAAGGACCCAACCCTATCAGCCTTCAGGCTGAACCCACGTTGTCTGACCCTCTGGGATCACGCCCCGATTGCAGCCGTATTTGGACAGGTACAACACCCTGCTCTGCCGCAACCAGGCCTCAACGGTTGGAACGATCATCGCGGCATACTCGGCAAGGCTCGGGTGTTTCTTCCAGCCGCCATTGCCGATCGCGGATTCCAGCGAACGGTCATACCAGGCGTTGACCAGTTGCTCGACTCCAGCCAATTCTTCGCCGGCGGACGGTGCGGAATGGATCAGGTTATGCGCCTCGCGTTTCCTTTGCTCTCGGGTGGCATGTGCAGCTGGTAACGCTCCGAGGGAGAAAAGAGCGTCCTCAAAATTGAGGTGACGCTTCTCGTGAGTAGTCGAGTCCTCGGCTACACCGGGGACGAAAGAAAAACGGCAGAGCTTGCAGTAGACCACGCCACTGTCCTTCCGCTCGTAGTGCTGCTCCAACGAGCGAGCGATCCACTTGCGAACTTCGTGATAGCTGCGTGCCTGAAGATGATGCTGCGCCATCAGGTTGAGGCGCTGCGCATGGCTCAGTCCTGGGTGAAGGGCCTTTGCCTGCTTGGCGAGTTTTTTGAGGTTTTCGATATCGCGGAGTGTGATTGGGTTTTGCATACGGCAGCCTCCAAAGGCTGATGCTCTGTGTCCACTTCGGAGCACCCATAAGGGTTCCGTTGGTTTGTCGGTAGTGCTTTCGCTTTGCCAATGTGGACGGCAGGCACCTACCCGTGTGCCGAGAGGAATATCTCTGTCTCGATTGCGAACGTCAAGTGTAATGTCGAATTTCGCCCGGCTGGTTGAAATTTGAGCATCGCCGGGGGAGCGTTCCCAGACCGCCACGCCAGGACTTTATCCACAGGCTTACCCCCACTTTCAGGGGACAAACCTCGGGCGAAAAAAATCCCGCTCGAGCGGGACTTATTCCTGGGCCCTGCGTCATTCCAACTCCAACTGCCTGTGCTCGTCACGCCCCATGGGTTTGTGCAGAGAAACGCTTTCACCGTCCCTTTTGCCCTGAATGTAGGCTCGGTACGCATCCATATCCAGTTTTCGGCGTTTCATCTTTGTGACCGGAACACCTGGATAATTTCTCTGCGTATAAGCGTGGATTGCCCTTTCCACTTCTTCCGTAACGCCGGAAAATTCCTCTACTCGTTTGTGTACGCCGATGATCCATGCTTCCGCATACAGCACCCCCGCTTTGCGCCTTTGAACTGTGCCCTGAATACTGACTCCTGAGAGGTATTTTCTCTTGGAGTCTTTCAGTTGCCGGATAAGCACCTCATACGCATAGGCCGACATTTCAGCGCTACCGATTTCTCCAATAAAAATCAGCGATTGCCCGTCAGGGCCATAGCTGTAGAAACTCACACAGCCAAACGCTTTAGAAACCGTCATCGACAACATGCGAATCCATTGTGGCGGAACGCTTTTGGCTTTACCGATCCGCAGGGAAAATTCTTCCGTCTGGGTGGCATGCACATCGCCTATCTCCAGCTTGAACTTATCCATAAGTTTGCGGGCTTGCCGCATTGCTGCTTCGGCCTCATGCGGGTTGCTGGATTTGGCGAGCGCAAAACATTTCTTGATTCTGTCCAGTGCGCGAGCGCGCTTATTCTTGTCTCCAGTCGCGCACTCACTCACCGCTCAATCCTCCGCTTCGCGACACGTTATTAAGCATGACGCTTCAGCGACAACCAATATCTCCCCGTATTGGGGTTGCTCAGCAAGTATACTTGCTCCATCCCCTCAAAGGAGGTGTCCAACTTTTGGACGCCAGCCCCGAAATACTCCCCCAAACGCGACAACACTTTTTCCTGTTCTGCTTGCGGCTGGTCTTTAAGTTCATCGAGAACCATCTTCAGCTCTGTGATAGCGGCGGCAAAAAACGTTCTTGCTCGCAACGCATCCGCTTGCCCGAGCGTTGACTCGTATTCACTAAGCACTACCGCCATCGCCATAGAACTACGCTCACGCAACCCTGCGCACTCCTGAGTGAGTACGATTGCAATTAGGAGATCATGACTGCCCGGAATGTCTGCATGCAGCACCTCCAATATTTCCTCAGACCACTCCTTATCCGCAGGGAGGTTGTATCCTTCAAGAGAAAAACTACCGCTGGCCCCGATCAACTCATTAACGCCGTACATAAAATCCCCTTGTCCCTAAATTTGTGGTTCACCTTAACAACATGCATCCATCCGCTTCGCGACACGTTTAAAAGCGCACGAACGCAGCATCGAACTAGATCTTCCTGTTTGATTCGTAACTGATTCGGTTCATCAGGCAGTAGTCGACAGTGTATCCATCTATCCGGGTAACGATTTCCCCAGTCAAATCGAGCAGAGCAGATGCCCCTGCGTAAAATCCAATTCCGCCGCTGGCATATTTTCCGCTCCGAATCTGGAATCCTTTGGCGTCAGTGATGGATACGCCGGATATTTCGTGCCATAGGAGAAATACACCCTCCCCGTACAGGCCGTCATCCCGCACTGAAAAAAGAACCTGCCGGAGTTGGCTCCCATGGGCAACGCCTATGAAATCGCCGTTTGGTAGCACCGGCGGGAATAACCTGCCGTCATCTCTTTTTCTAAACTCCAAATGTCACCGCCTGTTCATTGCCGTGTTTCGCCGGCTCTTTATGTTCGATATCACGCTGGTGACAACCAATGCTGACTTGATCGACAAGCTTACGCAGCAAGCGATGCCGGTAATGCACATGCCAGTGAAAACCATCCCGTGGATTGCTGATGTCCATGCTCCGAGGTATGGCAGGTTCGCGAAGATCATTCGCTAGGCCCTCCCCTTACGCTCGCAGATTTGCCAGCCAAGGCTTTCATCGCCGCCCGCAGTTTCGCGCAGTCGGTTTTCGCATCGCTGAGTACATACCTCGATCCGTAGTAGGTCAGCCAGGCGGTTGCTAACCCGGCACTCAACGCGCCGATTGATCCAAGCAGTAGTTCCAGTTGTTCGCTCCCGAGCATGAGATTTACTCCCTCTCAATCCTGGCTGCTTACTCCAGCCCGCAAATTTGCGCTGTGCCAATGCTCCCACCATCGCAATCAATCCCAAGGATTTAGTGCGCTCCGAATCCGCTGCCCGCCCTCTACCTGCCCGCAGGTGCTTGCTCACTTCCGTTACACCCCCTTCACCCGCTTCGCGACACAGGTTCAGGAAAACCACCCTCACACCACCTCGCTTGCTTATGGGAGTCTGACGGTTCACCTCACATAGAGAGAAAATCGCATTGGGGCTAGTTTCATGCGCGCCGCTCTGAAAGGCCCGCGCAACGGGGCGTGTAGCGATATCCACGTCAGATGGTTGCCGTGAAGGGGTGTCGTCATCGCCAAAGGGGTGTCGTGAAGGGGTGTTGTGAAGGGGTGTTGCTGGACTGAAACGCCCGCCCGCTAAGGCGTCGCGGCTATTCAGCCGGGTCAGTTTGCAGCAAACGGTACTGTGAAGAGGTGTCGTCATCGTCGAAGGGTGTCGTGAAGGGGTGTCGTGAAGAGGTGTTGTAGGTCGGAGCCCTTGATTTTGTTGGGCTCCACCATTTTTCGGCACAGTTCCCAGGCGACTCGCTTAGTCGGACGTTGCGGGGTAATCATGAGTGATGAACGCAGAAATCGAGCCGTCAACCACGCCAGCTTTCTTCACCGCAGGGACAAGCTGACGGCGGACTCGCTGAATGACCGAGCACGTTTCCCGGATCTCGGCGAGCTGGATTTCGTAGGCCCGAACGATGTTCTTCAAGGGCTCCTTGACGAATGAGAACGACGAGACCGGGTACTTGCTTCCCTGACCCTTATTGATTGTCCGGATGACCCGCGGTTTCTTGGCTTCGCCTTCCTTGAGCCTCGGCAAAATGACTTTCGCCCATTCGATGGTGACGGCATTCGGGCTGGATTGCCGGATACGGATCACGATCGGTATGTGCCCTGGCTTACCTGCGTGCAGTGAAAGGGCTGTCTGGAAGAAAGAGTCGCGCAGCTCCTCCGCTCGGCCGACAAGGCTGGAATAGACGCGATCAAGCTCCGCTACTGCTGGGTGCTTGGGGGCTTCAGAGGGTGAGTTCATATGTTGCTCCTTTGTGGATGGGAGCATTTTGCGGGTCGACAGAGAAGGCGTGGATCGTTTTCAGACGCTAAAACGTCCTGAAAACGAAGCCCAAAGCTTTCAGGAAGGCTGATTATTACGGTGCGTCGTCATCTGGTGACCGGGTGATGCAGATATAGCGCTTGGGATTCTTTGGATGTGGGGTTTCATGTGCTGCGGGGTCATTCGCGTCGTCATCTGACGCACTTCTTTTGTCATTTTTTGCTGGGAGCGGCATTCGAATGGGTAACGCCTTAGGTCTGGATATTGGTTACAGCAACGTGATTGGCGTTTTTGGCAGTGGGGATGGGCATCCGGAGTCGATTATTCGCCCCTCGCAGGCCGCTCCCTTGAGCGTTCTGCCTGGGGATTCTGGGTTACGCGCTGGAGAAGTAATCGTGGAGGTTGATGGAGCGCCCTGGGTGGCATTTGCCGCGCCCGGCCGTGTTCAGGATGGACGAGAACTGCACGAGGATTACACGTCTTCGCACGCCTATGAGGCCCTGTTTAAGGGAGCTCTGCTGCATGCTGCGGGTGATAAAGACGTGATTGACTGCTTAGTAACTGGCCTTCCTGTCTCGCAGGCTCGCGATAAGGCCTATGTGGAAGCCCTAGTAAAGCGTATGACTGGGACGCATCGCATTACGCCAAAGCGAGAGGTTACCGTTAAGCGAGTAGAGGTTGTTGCTCAGCCGATCGGGACTCTGACAGAGATCTACTGCAACTCAGATGCATCGGAAGTTATTGAGGAGTCAGTTTCGATCATTATCGATCCGGGATTTTTCAGTGTTGATTGGGTCGTATTTGACCATCGCGAGCTGGTAGTCAACTCCAGCAGCAGCAGCCTCAAGGCTATGTCTGTTGTACTTGAAGCGTGCAATGAAGAGATTGCGAAGGATCATGGCGGTATTCCTGGCGTAGAAAAGATTGAACATGCGCTCCAGTCGGGTAAGTCATACATCCTGATTTATGGCCGCAAGGTTGAACTTGCAGAATATCTAGAGCGTGCTGCCGAACGTGTTATCCCATCCGTTTTCACTGAGATTAAGCAAGGACTTCGATTCCTGAAGGGCCGTGCTATCGACTGTGTGATCCTCGGCGGCGGGGGAGCCTCATTGTATGAGCCATTTGCCAGAAAAGAATTTCCCGATGCATTGGTAGTCAAGCCCGTGAACAGCGTAAAAAGCAATGCCGAAGGTTTCTGGCATATCGCACGCTCTTAATTTAACGGGTGCGCAAGGACGCGCTAAGGAGGGAATGTGGATAAAACGATGAGACTACAATGTCGAGTCACGCCAGCGACACAAGAATTGCACGCGCATCTTGAAACTATTGACCCCGATTATCGGGGTAAAAGACTTGTTGCAATGGCAGCGCTATATCTAAGCATGATTAGTGCGACCGAAGATGCTAAAAGCAAGCAAGCAGATACTCAGCAAGATAATATTGTTGCTGATGACAAAAAGGAACAGGTCAGTAATGAGCCAGCCTCTCGTCCAGTTGCCAGCTGGATAAGGGGGGCAAATGTTTAATATCCGTATCAGTTCTTTTATTGCAGTATCTGCATGCATTGCCATAGGTACTTCAGTGAGCGCTAAAGCTAATGGCTTTTCATTAAAAGGAACGATGTGGGAGCGAGCGTCAATGGCCTCCGCATGCAAGCCGGACCCTCTGCTTCTATATTCACTAGCTCTAAAGGAATCTAAAACATCTGCCGGAAAAGGGATGATTGCACCACACCCGTTTGCGCTTCGCAATGAACCTAGTGGCGCTCTGTACCCTAATACCTACATGGATGCCAAGGCTGTACTCGGCAAATATATTGCCGAAGACATCCTCACCGACATAGGGATTATGCAAATAAACTATCGTTGGAACGGCAATAGAGTAGCGCGCCCGGAGTTTCTTCTTGACCCCGAGGTGAACATCCGCGTTGGTGCTCAGATACTTTGCGAGTCGATTGCTCAATATCCTGTCGATATGCAACTTGCTATTGGTGGGTACCATACACGAAACCCAAAGCGTGAACTTGACGCACGCGAGTATGCGAGTAATGTGCTCAGCATTTGGCGTTCACTACAGCGTTTAAAGTAAGGGCAGGGACATGCGAGTTAAGATCAACGCATCGATGATACAAATGGGCCTGCGCTGGCTGACATCTGGCTTGCGGGATTTCAATGTCATTCTCGCCGAGCAGCGCTTGACTCAAAGCGATATGGTTTGGCTTTCGTCTTTGAGCGCGAACCAGCGTCAGTTGAACGCTGTAGATGCCCTTCCCGTTTCTCTCTACCGTGTTCACTACAACACCCTGAAAGTCGGCAGGGGCTACCTGGACGATGAGGAGTTCAGGGAGATTGGCAACAAGATGGTCATGTTCATGGAGTTTTGTCATTTCTCCCGCGTCAACGAAACAAGCCCTATTCTGGCTGTAGGCCTCGACGATGTTGGGTATCGGGTGTTCGAGGCAGGATCTTTCGACTCTCGCATGATGCTGGTGAGCCGCGGCGGGTTCTCGATTGGCACCAGGTGCAACCTCAGGAAGCTGAGGATGAACTTATCATCGCCAGATGATCAACTGAGAGACGTGACCACCGTATTGCTTGGCGACCTTCGGTACTTCCTGAAGCCTGGCGTAAGTGGCATAGGCCGGGTTAAAGACTATCCGTCTACGATGCCCCTCGATGTGGTTGCGACCGAGTTGCTTCAGCAGAAGCTACAGCCGAAGCTGGTCGCGCAATGGACAGGATTGAATGCAGACGAGGTAGTTCGGATGAAGCGCTCCTTGCTACGGGATACCCCCCTTGTCCAGTCCCAAAGCGGGCGCATACAGGCACCGAATAAGACACTGGCTGAAAGCCCTCTTCACAGCCTGCTCTACCTCACTGTGTACAGGCTGCTCGCCGACAATCCTCTTCGGCGGACGAATGCTCGCGCGGTGGTTGCGGCTCATCGTGAGTATGTGGAGCTGTGTAAAGCGGTTGGCGTCGAGGCCAGCGATATGATCTCCCCTTCCAATGGCTACCAGCTCAGCAACGCAATGAAGACCGGAGACATCACTCTCACCCCATGCAGCAAGTGCAAGGAGATCAATGCTCGTTACGCGCTCAAGCCCGGCCGATGCATCTGGTGCAACCACTGAACATCCTCTGCCAGGCCCGTAGCCAGGCGGCATGCCAAGCGGACGACTTGGGTTATGGGTGAGATGCTGTAGGGTCGGAAGCATGCAAAGGCGAAAAGTGACCTTTAGGCTTTACCCCAATGTCAGCCAGCAAGAACGGCTGGACGGCTGGGTGCGCCTGCACGCCGAACTGTACAACGCTGCGCTTCAGGAGCGCATCGAGGCGTACCGCAAAGCTGGTATCAGTATCAGCTACTACGACCAACAGAACACGTTACCCGTCATAAAACAGTTTCGGCCGGAGCTGGTCGAGCTGGGTAGTCATGCCCTGCAAGAGACCCTGCGCCGACTGGATCGAGCCTTTCAGGCGTTCTTTCGCCGGGTCAAAGCTGGCCAGTCACCGGGATTTCCCCGCTTCAAATCCAGCGCCCGCTACTCGGGCTTCTCCTACCCCGATCCAGCCGGCTGGAAGCTCCAGCAGCTCGGCCAGCGCGGCGGCACGTTGCGGCTGGGCAGCGGCAAGGGCGCGATGATGATTCGTCTGCGGGGCCGCCACCGTTTCGCCGATTTCACGCCGAATGACCTGACCCTCAGCCGCCGCCGCAATCACGCCACCGGCCAAGATCAGTGGTATGCCTCGATCACCCTACGGGTGCCCGAGTCCGCCTGTCGGCGTGAGCGAACAGGCGACGATGCAATTGGTATCGACCTGGGCGTCAGTCACTGGGCCAACTTTGATGATGGCAGCCAGATCGAAAACCCCCGCTGGCTGCGCGAGGCGCTGCCCCAGTTGGCCAACCTGCAACGACAACGCGCCAGAAGGAAGCGGGGTTCGCACCGCTATCGGCTGCTAAGCCAGGAAATCATCCGTCTGCACCAGCGCATTGCAGATGGACGGCGCGACTTCCTGCATAAACAAACGACTTCCCTGGTGCAGCGCTGCGCCCTGATCGCCACGGAAGAACTGCAACCCCAGAACATGAGCCGCAGCGCTAAGGGCACGGTTGAGAAACCGGGCCGTCGCGTGCGGCAAAAGGCTGGACTGAACCGGGAAATTCTCTCGGCCGGCTTCAGCATGGCGCATCAGATGCTCACCTACAAAGCGCACGAAGCTGGTTCCGTTTTGCATCTGTCCGATACGCGCCGATTAAAACCCTCGCAGCGCTGTTCAGCCTGCTGGGCCATCGTGCCCAAACTGCTCAGTGAGCGCATGCACCGCTGTGCCTGTGGCTGCGTGCTGCCGAGGGATCAGAACAGCGCCAGGGTCGTACTGCTCGACGCCTGGATACTGCAAGACACGCCTGGGACGGGCGTGACGGCGAGACTCAAGCCGCTGTCCGCGCAAGCGGTCAAGCCCAAGTCAACGACCCGCGAAATTCCGACGACAACCGCACATGCGGTTTAGTGGCGGAAGAGTTCATTGGTGAACGAGATGCGAAACGACAAAGTTGAGTGCCAGTGCTGCAAGAAAATGATGGTCCCGAAGGTGGTCACTAGCGCCCCCTTCTACACCAGCGGCGTCCCCGTTGGTGGCCGGGACCCGGAGTCTTCGGTTTGTCCGTTTTGCCTGTCGCCCAAGTGGATGCTGACTGAGCAGCAGGTTCTCACTGGAGCAAAAGCGAATGCTGAGTTTTTTGGCATCATGGTGTTGCTTCTGATCAACATCGTCGTGTTCGCCCGCTTGGGTGCCGAGGCGTTGGGCGTGAGCCTTGGCCTGTCTGTTTTGATGTTCCTGTTGCGGGAGCGAATTGCCATCGCGGTGAAGGGTTGGCTGGCCGAACTCTTCAAGGGATGAATTGGGCAGTCGATAGAGAGAAAGGTTTCGTTGTGCGCCAGGCTCGCCCGCAGTCGCGAAGGTGAGGTGTCTACCCATCCAGGGAGAGGCCTGCCCTAGCCAGTTCCTGCCATTACGTAGATTCGCTTGGGTTTACAGCGCGCTGTGAGATTCTTAGGGTAAGAACTTTCGAGGGGTGAACGAGATGCGAAACGACAAGGCTGAGTGCCAATGCTGCAAGAAAATGATGGTTCCACGTGTGGTTATGGAGCGATCGATTTATGTCGATGGTGTGCAGGTCGGGGGTGAGAAGCCTCTCAAAAGCATCTGCCCCTTCTGTTTGAGCGAGGAGTGGAATGGGATGCCTCGGAAAAGCGGGCTTGCTCGCTTGCGTCGTGATGCCATTCTTGGGCTTCGAGCGATTTCTTTGGAGCTGACTATCATTGGTGGAATCGCCCTCTTTTTCGCTGTCATGGCGATCTACCGATTTGTCTTTGTCGGCTTCAACTAAAAAGGGGCTATAAAGCCCCTTTTTTACTCATTCGATTGACGGTCTCCTCGGTCCGCTGGCCTGTTTGGGTTGTTCAGCATTTTCAATTGCCGCAGGTCTAAAGTTTTTGGGCAGGGGATTGTGACGATTGCCCGCAGCGACAGTTTCCACAACCGGCCGGTCAGCAGATGTTCCATCACTTCCTGCTGCCTGGTACGTCAATGAAGCATGGACGCCCTTCGCATAGTCTTCATCCCCGCCAGACGCGATCATGGCTTCCGAGTAGGTGTGGTAGGAGGACCACTGATAAATATCAGAGTCCGTTGGCATGCCTGCCCGGCTAGCTGCTCGAAGTGCGGCTTGGCTATCTGTCAGCCCCAGTTGCTGCCCTTCAGAAACGTCATTGCTGAATTGTGTGTTCTCGTTGCCAGCCAGGAAGTTCGTAAGCGTTTTGCCGCCCGACTGGATGCTCTGAACCGCCGATGCGGCCTTGATCATCAAGCCCTTATCATCGTAGTTCTTACCGAAGGTCGATAGTTGCTGCGCGGCCTCTGAATCTGCCGCCCCTCTAACATCCTCACTGTTGCGAGCATGCGCGAGTTGTGGGGCTAGGCTGTTCTCCGCATGACGGTTTCCGACAAGCTCAGCACCTTGGTCTTCAGCCGCTTCCTTAGCAGAAATGTTCATGTCCTGAGCACCTGCATATGCGTCACTGTTACCCTGCCATCTTGAATTGAACTCGCCTTGCAAACCTGAGTTCCCGGCCGTTGCTGCGCCGGCTTTGTCTGCTATGTTTGCAAACTCTCCCGCATTACCCTGAGCTACGTTGAAGTCGAATGGATTGAATTGGCTCATGACCAATTCGCCGAGCCTGCCTTGCTGGTTAATCGCCCGGATTGCCGCCATCGCCCTCTGCTCGTCCGTATTCGACGACATATCTTTGATGCTTTGGCTATTAAATGCTTCAGCGAAGAGCTTTTTCCCTTCATCAGTTGCACCAGCCATGCGCTGAAGTTCTAAGCCAGACTCTGCTCGAGATACCCCGCCTCTCGATAGCGACTTGATCGCTGCATCGCGAAGATTGAGGCCTTGACTTGCCCTGATGGTGTCTTGCTGAGAAGCCGCTTGGCTGTACGTATTCTGTGCCTGTAGAGCTTCAGTGCGGCTTTGATTTATCTGATCAGTGTTGCTAACACTACTTTGGGCCATCGACGAGTCACGGAAGGCATCACCGGTGGCAAATGTCAGGTCACGGGTGTTAGCGCTCTCCACGGAAGAACTTAACTGCGAGAGAGATTTTTCGGCAGTTCGACGCTCTGTGCCGCTCATTTCGGAAAGCGACTTGCCATCACTGGTTTTGAGGTTGGCCATGATGCCTTTCAGGCCGGCTTGCCCACCAAGCGCTGAGGCTGCGGTTGCCATGTTTATCGACGACTCAGAGAAACCACTGCTTCGAAGATTCTCAACTGCCTGGTTATAGGAAGAGCTTTGCTTGAGAGCATCGCTAGCTTTGATGCTTTCGCCCATTTGCGTCATCGCTTCGCGCCCCGTACTCGTCGAGGCTAGTTGCTGGCCTGCCGCTGAGAGGTTGCTCTGGTACTGGCTCGTGGCCGTTTGCGAGGCGGTTTGGGCGCTCTGAAGGACTGCACTCGCAGCTTGGTCGCCGGTTATCGTCTCAGCAAGCTGCGGCGATCCCGTTCTGCTCACCCCGGAGCTTACCTGGTCGGAAGTAAACGAGGCATTTTGACTGAGAACAGGTGCGCTATCCTGGGCCCGAGGATTCACGTCTTCGGACTTGAATTTGTCGCCTGCCGTCATTTGGCTCATGACGCTGTTGGCAACCATGGCAGAGCCGGAAACGATGAACAGTGCCAATGGAGGCACGGACGCCGCAAGCAGACCGCCAATACCCAGTGCCTTGCCGATGGCTTTGTCTATGTCCATGAGTTGGAGCATTGCGAAACCAGAACCTGTGGGGTCGTAGCCGTTGAATACGGCTTCCATCTGGGAGCCTGCATACCAGAGGGTAAAAGCATTCACGATACTCAACAGCGGCATCCACAAACCCACCGCCAGCGGCAACACGAGATACTTGCCGAGGATAGAAAGGCCAGGCCCACCCAGGAGCAAAGCAAAGGCCATGAACGGCGTCATCGCATAGAGCATGCCCTCGAAGAAGGCGATCATCGGTCTCATGTAGTGTTTGAAGCTGTCGCCCTTCCCCGCCCATTGAATTTCTTGCTGGTTGAGCGATTCGCGAAGAGCCATTGCGGCTCTTTGCTCTTGCCAATGGTTCATGGCATCGACACGGGAATCGTTGAAAATCGGCGCAATTAGCGAAGTCAAAACGTAGTCCTGAGCCGACTTGCTACTCAGTGCGAGGCTCTGAATAGCTTGGTCAGTAGCGGCTTGAACCTGGATACCGCTGGTCATGCGGTTGGTCTTGGCCTCTTCGCTGAACCCTTTCTGGAGAATGTCCTCTAGCACGTCTGTATAGACGTTCTGCAAATGGGCGTTGAGAAACGACCGCGCCTCTGCACAGCTTTTCATGGTGCCGGCGGTACCGTCATAGACGTAGATGAACATCGATGAGTTCTGGTTTGACAGCACCTCCGCCCAGCCAGGCGATCGGTACAGGTCGGTCAAGGTCTTATCCGTTCTCAGCGCCACGGGGTTCAGTGAACAGAATGTCATGTACTCGTTCACCGATCGGGGCAGATCCCACCCGTCCGCTTTTCGGTAGTTTTGGAAGCCGTCCAGTGCCATCGGGTTCCGAAGAGCGTCGCGCACTTTCGACAATGTGCTCAGACTCGAGAACAGCCCGTAGTCGGTCATGCTTGGAGTAGAAAATGCCTGCTCCGCGGTTTTTGTAATGCCGTAGGCCACCGTTGAGATGACTGAGCCGACAAAGGCAGGGCCAAGAGGCACGTTGTCCACCACCCGCACCTGCGACGACACCGTATCCTCGATAACAGTGGTGGCTGTAGGCCCGTAGAACATCATGTAAAGGACGAGCACAAGGCCCGCCTTTCCGAAGGTAATGGCCTGGTTATTAAAAACTGCTTGGAAAGCCAACAGAAAAAGACCTATCAGCGCGCCAATACGGGCAAGATCTTCTGCGTCACCGCTGCCTGTGATCATTGCGCAGGCATTGAGCATGATCTCAAGGAACTCGGCGCTGCCTGTGGTGTAGATAGTGAAGTCCATAGATATCTCCGTTACGCGCCTGCGTTATCGTTGATGGTTCCCTGTGGCAGAGTTCCGCTATCAAACACAGGGGCCATCTGGAGCATTTTTTCTGCTTGGCCATCGGCATCTTTGCCCTGCATTGCGTCCTCGATGTACGAGCGGTATTCGTCCATGAGCTCACCCTTTGTAGCCCGCAGATCCTCGATCACCTTCCCTGCGTCCGCCATGTTTAGGCTGGTCAGGCCCTTCTCTGTGTGCCCAAGCAGCTGGTAGATCAGGCTCATCGATGCATCAGCAGCAATTTTCTTGGCGAACTGATTCAGGTAGTCATAACCGGATTGCGCCCCTGCCTTCTGGGTGATCTTCATCAGATTCACCCCTACGCGGCTTGATGCGAGGTATGCAATCCGGTTTCCGTCAGCAGCGGTTGCAGTGCCGTTGGCAAAACGCTCAAGGATTCCATTGTTTTGAAGATCCTCAAGGATTCGGGTTTCGAGGCCCTTGAAGCTGGTGAGAGTGCGGATGTTCGGTTCTGAGCAGTCAGGGTCATCCTGGTCGCACTGGTAGACCTTGACATCGAGATTGGTTGAGCCCTCAACCAGAATCTTCAGACCTTCGCCGGTGATCAGCTTCGGCATGGGATGCGCAGCGAAGTTTTTCCCCCCGCTGGCGTCGTTGGTGAGCGACACGTTGTAGCTGCCGACCATCGACATGATGAATTCCGCGTTTTCGTCGCTGCCGAATAGGATCTGCGACTGGAGGCCAGACTTCATCATGGCGCACCACAGAACATTCCCTGTGTTCTCACATTGAACGGCCTTACCAGAGGCAGCAATCCGGTTGGCTGGTGAGTCTTCTTTGGTGGATTTCGCGGTAAAGAAGTCAGATGAGACGTTCGACCCGAAGGCCGTCATCGCGGATTTGAAGTCGGTGCTTTCTTCGTATGCCTTTTTGGCATTCGTAACCAACCCACTCGCCAGCTGGCAGCTGTTGGAAAACATTTGATTGAGCGCCTGGATCTTGTTGGCCAGGTTGCGGATCACACCACCTGTCTGAGCGTCCATCGCATCGAGGGCCAACTCAAAGGCAAAGCCCGAAACAATGCCAGCCGCGTTCGACGCCACATTCCTCATGAGCGCTACAAACTCTTCGCCGTTGATAAAGGAGAACGAGCCGCTGTAAAGGTTGATCCCCCCGCATCCACCCTTTGCGCTTGGCGGGGTAATGCTGATGAGGTTGGCGGTGGATATCCGATTCCGAAGGACAACGGACCCGCCGGTAATAACGCCGCGTGTGGCTGTTTTATATGCCCCTGGACTGGTGACGTTGATCATGCCGCTGAACATTTCATTGACCTGCTGTTGAATGTTCGCGTGAGCCCCGAAGGGCACCATCAGCGCTACAGCAAGGGCGATCGGTTTGATTTTCACTGGGCACCTCCGTTGTCTTTTTGAAAGGCGCGACGAGCTTCATCGCGCATCCGATTCACGAATTCGTTAGGGTTTTTTGTTGCGTCGGGCGGTGCGTCAGCCAGTTTCGTGGCGTCGATCAAACCCATGGTGTTAAGGCGGGATGTAGCGTTGTATTCCTGATCGGAAATCAGCCCTGCTTCATTCGCTGCCATTAAAATCCGAGTGGTTGCCGTCTCCATTGAGACGGTGCTGAAGCTGACGATCTTCACGTCATTCGGAGGGATGACTAGGGCCAGCGCAGGCGAGGTGATGATGCCCAGCTGCTCTGCGAGCCCAGTGTCGTACTGTGTGTTTGGGTATTTGCCGCCAGGAAGGGGGGCCCCATCCATCGAGACGGGCATGACAGTAAACCCGTACCTGAACTCGAGAGCAGAGACCGCTGCCTGGGCCTGTTCGCACAGAATGCAGTCGTTACCGTTGTAGAAGAACATCAGCGCAGAGCTGCCAGCGATGAGCTTCAACAGGGTTTCTTTCTGCTTGCCGGCCGCAGTTGCCAAAGCATCTGAGGCGGCGTTGGAAGCCGGATAACGCATGTCCTCATCGAGCAGTGGATCATTTCGGATTACGTCAGCTGAGCGGCGTGAGAATCGCTCGGCCTTGTCCATCATGATTCGGTTGGCCCAAAAATATGCACTCACGTTCTCTTTGGTAGGGTTATCCATTGCTGCGTCACGCAGTTTCGGAAGCATCTCCCGAATCCACGCCACGCTGCCGGTCGGGGGCAGCTCGGGCGCGGCTGGTTCGGAGGCTTCCCTTTCGGCTTGAGGTGGGGCCGCTGGAACCGGCGCGGGCTCGAGTTTTTCGGGTTCCTGTTCAGGAGGCGGATCTTCGTACCAGAACCAACCGCGCTCTTTGTCCTGGTAGAACGAAGAACCACCAACCTGTGGCGTTTTCGACTCGGTGGGCTTGGTCTCTCCCGCAAGGGATGTGCTGCTTATAGCGGCAGCAAGCAACAAGATGGGAAAATTTAGGGGCGTCATGAGTCCGTCTGGCCAAGATGAGGATGCTCGAATTGTGAGCGTTGGCCAACAGGAGGGGGCGCGTTTTCAGGCGCTTTTACGGTCGGAAAAAGAGGGGGAAGTTGAGAAGGCCAGAGGCCTATCGCTGTGCGCGATAGACCTCGTGGCCGAGGAAGCCGAGAGAACCACGTTCACGAAGAACGTCATTCCAATCGACACCTTTGGAGCCGTCAGGGATGGGCATGTCCGGCAGCATTATTTGCGCCTTGATCCCCATTTCCCACAGACGTTTTTTTAAGGCGAATGCCGCTTTTTGGCCACCTTCTTTGCGGTCCTTATCAGCCCAGATTCGGACTGCTTTAGTGCAGGCTGGTGGTACGAAGCTCTCCAACAGGTAGGAATTCACCAAGGGCCATACTGGTATACCCATAGCTGTTTCCACTGACAGGGCTGTTTCCAATCCTTCACATACATCCAAGACTTCTCCTGGATGCGATGTTGGAACCGCGCAGCCGGGAAGCTTGCGGTAGCTGGGGATTGGGAACATTTTTTTTGGCTCAGCGAGATCGGCTTTCTCACCTTTCATTGTCAGGTAGTGACGGTTGATGGTCACAGCCTGGCCTTCAGGATCGATGAGCGTACACACTATCCCTGGATGCTTAGAACGCTTGCCGGCTTTGTCCTTGTAGGTCAATTCCGGGTGAAAGCGAACGTAGCGGCTCAGCTCTGGTCGATCCCAAGCAAGAATGCCTCGGGAGCGAAGATAGAGCCTTGCTGGTTCCGCTGATGGGTCTGTGAGAGGAACGGTTCCCTTCCACAGGTTGCGCATAGCTTCACGCAGCCAATCGTCTGAAGCCTCTGGTTTTGCTGGGGCTCGCTCCTTACGGATTACAACGCTTGGGATAAATCCGTCAGCGGTGCGTCCATACGGGTCTTTGACCCGGAGCAATGCTCCAACCTCCTGTAAAGCATGATGAAAGCTCCAACGGTTGACCCACATCAGCAAGGCTATGCCATCAGCCTTGACTCCGCAGGTACGGCAGATACCACCGCTCGACGATCCAGCCGTCTTGCGGAAAATCTTAAAACCGTCTTCCCCACCATGCACCGGACATGGAACCCCACGTCCTGCTTTCTTGTGTGCCGGCACCAATGAAGATGCGAGGCTTGCGTAAATGTCATGCCAGCGGCCATCAGCGGCTACCAGCACATCTTGCTTCTCTGGGGCGTAATTGCCTTCTGAGTCTTTGGACATGGGTACCTCCGTTTGGTTGAGATGCGCCCCGAAGGGCGCATTGCTGGCTATTTCACGATTTTGATTTCCCAGGAGTTGCGGTAGGTATCAACCCACTCCTGTTCTTTCTTACCGTCGACAAGGACCTCTTTGAGCACACTCACGGCGGTTTTGCCGAGGAATGTCAGGGAGATATTGTCACCTTGTTGCGCTCCAGATTGACGTAGCTGAGCGTTGAGCTCGATTCCCCACACCAGGTGTTCACCGATACGCAAGAAGAACGACTTTCCGTTCTTCTTGAGAAACCGATAATGGGCGAAACCTGAACCGCGGTATTCGCCGGTAACAGACCTGCCAGCAACGCCTTGGAAATTGAGTTCTGGTGCGCGCTCATCTTGATCTTCATCGCCTTGGGCGACTTGGATCTCTTGAGCTGTTTCTTGATGCGCGGGCTGGGATTCGCGAGGGATGAACTCCCCTTTGATCTCGCCCTGCTCTTGGTTCTCGATCGATGCAACCTGGTTGCGGCCTTGCGGCCGGTACAGTGTGTTGATCACCACCGGTTCAAGCGCTTGGTGCAGCGTTTCATTGCTTTCTGGCCCGGGAAGTTTATGAGCCAGGCGCTCTGAAACAATGCACAGGCCTTGCGGCAGTCGGAGATAGCTTGGAACATCGAAGTCAATACGGATCATTTCTCTTCTCCCTGGCGACGCAGGTAGGAGGGAATGTAGTAGTTGTCATAATCGACGCTGCTACACCAACGGGCGTTGGGTAAGGTCTTGGTCGCTTGAGGAGCCGAAGCCTTCAGACAACCGCGTAGGTAGCTCAGAACACCACGCAGGATCTGCTCAGCATTCAGGATTACCACGGCGAGGAACACGCAGAGAGTCAAAGGCAAAACATGCTTTGCAAACTGCGGTGCGTATACAGCTCCCAACGTAGCAACGAGGAAGCCAAACGCGGTCAGCACTTTAACTTTGAGGGTTGTAGATGCCATTTTTCAGTTCTCCATTTTTTTAAAACGGAGAACGCCCTAACGGGAGTTCCCCGTCAGGGTTTTTTTGACACAAAAAAAGGAAGCCAATGGCTTCCTTTTTTGATCGGCGCTACGCGAACGCAGGCTTGGTTTTTAAGCTGATAAGCTCAGCTTGGCTTGCTCCCAGACGCATACACGTCATGGGTACCAGTGGCAGCAGCATGCTGTCACTTAGGGTCAATGGCCTCCAGGAGGCGAATTCTTAATCGACCTTGGCCGATGAGTGCTGTAATTCTCGCCGCCATTTCAGTCTGTCGTCAACCAGAAAAAATCACTTCAAATTCCGACGCTAATCGTGCGTGAAATCGCGATCCAGATACTCCGCAAGCTGGTGCAATAGTCCGGCCACCAACATCCGGAGAAACCGCTAATGGCGACCACTCAACCACAACCGAAGAAATACCAATACTCCAAACCATCCCTCAAAGGAAAGATGGTACTGAACACTGAGCAGGCGAAGTTCTTCGCCGGCAACCGTTTCGATAGCCTCATGACGGCTCTTTTTATCATCGACGTTACGTCCCGCAAGCTGGCCAAAAACCTCAAGACCTTTGATCACAAAGCGGTGGTTGATGCGGTCTCGAAGAAAATCGAGCGCATGGAAGTAGCCGTGCGTGACGAGTCTGAGCGGATGGACACGCTTTTGAAGAGCCTGGGAATCAAAGAGCTTGCAGGGTACAGCTCACCACTGACTCGCGAATTCGAAATCACCAGCCCGGAAATCAAGAGGATGAGCAGCCTGCTTCAGGCATTTGACCATCTGATTATCCAGGTTGATACAGCTTGGCTGCATGAGAAGATCGATAGCTCGGAAGCTGAGGAGTTTCGTGCAAACAAGAGCAACCAAATGGCCCGGCTGATCCGCTCGCTCGTTGGCCTCGGTCAGAGCGCGCGTGCAAAGGCATACGCGAGCAAGGTCGCAGAGCTTCAGGAAGATATCGAGAAGGCTGAAGCCAAAGTGAACGCTGACAAGGAGGAGCGCGAGGCGGCGGGTCACATTGAGCCTGATGGCAATGCCGACCCTCTCGATTCGCTTCCTGAAGAAGCCGTTGCTTGATCGCGCCAGTTATGAAAACGCCCCGCATTGCGGGGCGTTTTGCTTAGGAGAGTCATTATGCTTGATGATCTTACGTCAACACCGGCAAGAACCAGTAGAAGACGCAGAAAAGCGACGGATCAGCCTCCTCCACGCGAAGCTATCCCACTGTGGGTAGAAGAGCTGGCCACCGACGAATCACTTGAAGCGCCGCCAGAGGCGGTATTTTGGGATACGGTCGCGATCATCTCTGTCACTGCTGCCGTTCTTGTTGGGGTGGCGATAGGTGTTCCTCTCGGGGTCTATCTTCATGGCACGTTATAGATCCATCCTCGCCTCGGCGCTTCAGCTTCTCGACATGCCGTCTTGCAGCCCAATACCCCCCCTTGATTCTGCGCTCGCTCAGCGCCCGGCAGATTGACACAACATGGCCCCGAGTAAAAACCGGGGCTTTGTAGGACTGGATTTTACGAATCACGCCCCAAATGCTGTAGACCCGCTCAGGCATTCCATAGGTGAAGCTGGCCTGCCCTGCCATCACTGCGTAGCTGTGGATTTTCTGAGAGTGGACTCCGGTGACCTTCTGAACTGCCTTCACGTGTGCGTAGTTCTGCATAAGCGGGTTTTGCACGCGGTATTTCCTTCGGCCGACAATCTGCAACCAGCTCTCGGGAGCTTCCGGGTAGGTGATGATCTTTCCCTTGAAACACTTCGTTTCCAGGACAAAGATCCCGTAGCGCGACACGATGATGTGGTCAACCTGTGTCGACTCTCCCCTTGTCTTGCCACGATAGATCGCGTTGGCGAACACCTTGTATTCGCCACTTAGGCATACGCGGAGCATGAAGTTCACCTTGTACTCCCCCCACCACCCTCGGTAGGCTGGGAATTCAAGTAGACGAACGTGGGCGATGCCCGCGAGAACCCCCAGAATCAAAACCGGGGGTAGGTACAGCATTAGAAAGTCATTCATACCATCGCAAATCCGCCCTTACGGGCGGATTCTCCATTAGAGCTTCGAGCAGCAATCTGTCCATCGCCAGAACATGTACATGGCATCGTTCCCAGTACCTGGAACATGCCGACTAGGCCCACCCTCCCAAGTCTGCGGCGGTTCTCCGAGCCACATTGCTCTGCTGTTCTGCGACTTTGGCCAGAACTGGGTCACTTTGTACTGGCTTTTCGGAATCGTCGGGTAGATACCCGCCTTGCACACGTTTTCATCACCCATAGTGCGTCGAGCGAGGCCCCTGCGGTGTTGCTGAGCGATCACTCGCGCAGCCAGCAATGCTGTCGTCCGGTTTGCATCTTGCGCCACGGTTACGCCGGCAAATGGATAGATACTCCCCCATGTACCTGTACA
The DNA here is from genome assembly GCF_029960145.1 of Pseudomonas sp. PS01299. Taxonomy (NCBI): domain Bacteria; kingdom Pseudomonadati; phylum Pseudomonadota; class Gammaproteobacteria; order Pseudomonadales; family Pseudomonadaceae; genus Pseudomonas; species Pseudomonas sp. PS01299. The sequence continues at coordinate 39,563 of NZ_JASCPO010000001.1, forward strand.
CCACCAAAGCGACTCAAGAGGTTCCTTTCGTGCGGTAACCAACGCGGATTCGGCAGCACATGCCGCAATAGCGATTGGGTTTGCCACTGCCGCGGACTCGGGGTGCTGGAAGAACGCCAACGTACCGTTGTTCCAGGTCGGGTCGATCTCAGTGAACGAGATGATATCGAGGTCGAGATAACCGTCCGGATTGCATTTGGTAGGCGTGTAGAGATCGAGGATCTGAAGCAGCGGGAAGGCATACAGGTGAGCGTGGTAGAACGAACCGGCGGCCTGTCCTGTCTGGGTACTATTGTCCTGCCGAAGCCGACCATAGCTGCGCTTGTTGCCAAGCGGGAGCGTCACACCGCCTAGGGTTGGCGAGCAACCAGGCTTGCGGACAGTTTCAACCATCCGGGCCGGCTCCCACATAGCAGTGATGATTCCTGGCTTGTAGATCGAGGACGAGCCTTCCTGGCAGATACAGAAGACCATTTTTGTAGCCTTGGCGGGTGCTGTGCCGGGGGTTATTTGCACACCAGATACACGGATTGGGAAAAGGCACGCCCAGCAGATGTCGGTGAACAACTTCGGACCAAAAAGGCCAGAGTCCTCACACATCACCTCACCGGACGAAGCCGTATCAGCCGCTATCCCTGGCAGGGAAAACATACCTGCAATCATCAGAAGTGCGGCGGCTATTACCTTATTGATGCTCATGATTGGCCTCCTCGAAGGCTGATTGAGCAACCTCGCGGACGATGAAATTTTCTGTGTCGGCTGTTACGACAGAAGGTGCGCGAAGGATCTGGAAGCGCTCCGCCATGTCAGGCGGCAATAGGTAGAGGGGCGCATCCAGGCTGTCCTGTACGCTGTTGAACAGATCCCAACCAGAGGAAGTGGGAATCTGAGTAGCCATTACCGTGACGGTCAGATTTTCCCCGTGGTCTGCGTATTCACGCTTCGCCAGGGCAACCTGCCAAGGCTGCGTCGGATCGATTACTACCAGTTTCTGGTCAAACGGCATCATGTCGAGTGGATTAATCCTTCCGGCCTTTTGAACGACCCTGCCTTGGCTATCGAGGATGTCATCGGGGACAATGACCGATGGGTCGACGAGGCGGGTGGCACTCTCAGTTACCGGCGGCAATGGATGCCCTTTGTGGTTATCCCAAAACCGGGCGATTGCTCGCTTTTTCATGGCGTCGGTGTCCAGCTCTGCAATGCGCTGTTTCGCAACCTCCATGAGGTCTGGCTCTATGATTTCCTGTGTGGAGCCAATAGTGCCTAAATCCCCCCGCTTCCCCTCCTTAACCGCTCCCTCGATATAGCTGACAGAAGACGACCCAGCAGCTTTAGCGATCAGAGCATCATTCGGTGCTTCGAGAGCCACGGTGGGGACGGCTGAAACGCTGTGACGTTGGAATGCGAGAGGGTCAAGCAGAACGCTTACAGTGCTTTGCGTCTCTTGCGTGAGAAGGTGCATTTTGGTCACAGCATCGCCCATCGACATACCATCAGGTATGCCTCGAAAAACGATGCCAACACCAGGCAGTCCGTCAAAAGACAGCAGTATGTCTTTGAGGGCGGTAGCGCCCATCGACCACGACACGAAAATCAGAGTGCGATTTCCATCGCCCAGAGGATGTTTTTTCTCGCGATCTGAGCCATCCGCGCTAGCTAGCCCTGAGTCGCTCTGCTGAACATTTTCATCACCGGCTTGAATGATGGCCTTTTCAGCCATCTCACTCACCCAACTCATGTCATCTTGGCCGCTTTCTGCGCGCGCGGCATTCGCATTTCGGCTGATTTCCCGAACCTGCTCCAGGAGCACAGGATCGAATTCCTTGATGTCGTACTTGCGAATGCCAAGGTCATCGCCGGCGATGGCCATCGTGCAGCCAAAAGCCAACCCAATGCACATGGCTAATTGCTTTTTCACCATATTGGATACGCCTTCCCGATGATTTGGTCTGTCGAAGCTGAGCCCCAGTAGCGGGAGTCGAAAGAGTCTGGCGTGCGGCCGAAGAACCAGTAACGGCCCTCGCCTATTTTCCCTTCCCGAACATATTGCTGGGGATCAATGCCGTGCTGGCTGGCGACCTGAAGCCCTTTGCCTACGGACACTCCATTGATGGTTGTTTCATCAAGCGTGACTTTGGCGTGATCGCCAGGCATCCCCTCAAGCACCTTCACGATGATTGTGCCGTCAGCAAAAATCGGACTCAGACCTTTGGAGTGAAAGGCGTAGATTTCACCGCGCACCAAGTCATCCTGCTTTTTATCGATGATCCATAGCCTGTAAGGGGGCAGGCATAGGGAGTCCTGGCTAGCGATAGCGATCGAGTAACGGGATGCCAGCAGCACAATGCTGCCGGCAACCACTGCCGAAAAGAGTAGGCCTTTGCCGATAAAGGCCACCGAGAGTCGCTTTGGAGCTCGATCTCGCTCAACCTTCGCCATTGCCCTTCGAACCTTGGCCTGAATGCTGAAGGGGTTCGACAAGGCCATTACGCGACTTCCGCCGGATCAGGGTTGTACTCGACACCTCGATCACGGAGCACGCGCAGAATTGCCTCATCCTGCGGAACGCCGGTGAGCGTGTAATTTCGGATCGCTTGCACATCTTCGGGTGCGGTCGAGTAGAGGAGGATCGAGTATGGGTCCACCGTGAGTCGCACGATGCCGGCACCGCGGGGGGTGAGCATGAATATCTCGGAGTAATGCCCTTTGTACGACTTAACAGTCTTCAGGATTCGATACCCGCCCTCACCCAGCGGCAGGCGCTTGTTTTCCTGGATAGCATCAATAGCTTCGGCCTTCTGTCCTAGCAGTAGGGTGAACGCAGAGTTTTCAGCGATGGCTTGTCCGACTTTATTCTGATAGAGGTCGTTGACCCCCTGGGTAATGACGATGGCACTACCGCCATATTTCCGGAATCGCCGGTAACCGTGCTCGATGAACTCACCAACGTTGCCCTGGGAGAGAAGCGACCAGGCTTCGTCAATGATCACGATTTTCGGGCGGTCACGCTCACCAAGGTACATGTCCTGCTGGATCTGGTAGATGAGCTGAAGGAGTACGACTTGCTGAAGGTGTTGACGCCCCTTCAGTTCCTCAAGCTCGAGTACGGTGAAGGGGTTCTTGAAGTTGAGATTGTTCTTACCGTTGAAGAAGCGGCCGTACTGTCCCTTCGAGGTGAATGCGAAGAGCTGATGACCAATATCTTGAATACGCGGGTCTGGGTCGGCAAGGAGAGAGTCAGCAATGCTGTCGACAATCATCGTCTTGCCAAGCGTTTCCCAGCATTGTGTAAGGTGCCTTTTTAGCCCTGCGGTTTGGAAGTCGATCAGAGGTACGGTCGGAGCAGCCATAGCAGAGAGCAACCCAACCAGGACATCCTCCTCCTCGCTGTAGTCTTCAATTAGCTCGAAGGGGTTGAGGCAGAGGTTCGACTCCTGGTCAAAGCGTGCAAAGTCGCCCTTGTACGCTTCAGACAGCTTGAGGTAGGAGAGGCCCACATCGATGACCCAAACCTTCGCCCCAATACTCAGATACGACGTGATGAGATAGTTGGTCGCAAACGACTTCCCGGAGCCCGACTGAGCGGCAATCATTGCGTTGTAATTGGTGTCGGAGTCAAAGAGGTGGAAGCTGACCGGCTGACCGTTTCGGGAAATGAACGGGGCCACATGAGTTCCTGTGCCCTTCCAGTCGCCATAGATTGGCAGCAATGGCAGTGCTTGGGTGAGGCTCAGTGTTTTGAACCGGAACAGCTCCTTCATCGCATCCGGGTCGGCGCACATCGGCAAGGAGTTCACGAACACGGGCAGCACACAGAACTTGTCCTCCATGAGACTGAAGCCCTGCGTAGCAAAGTGGCTCTTCGCATTCGATGCCGCCTGAATAAGGTCTTCGCGGTTCCGGCCGAACACCACGAGGGTCATTGTCGCTTGTACGTTGGGAAGCCCTTTGTCTAGGTCTTCAAACAGCGTGTCATAGGCCTCCTTCGTTTTCCGTAAAACGGGAACGAAATGCACCATCGGGCCGAAGCTCTGGTTGATGGACCATTGGCGGCGTTTCGACAGCTTGTCCTTTGTCTCCAGCTGGGGAGGGAAATACAGGGTCATATTGATAATGCAGTTGCCCCGGATGCCGCCGCGCTGAGACAAAATGTCAGCGAGATACTGAGAGGCATCGCCCTGCCACATGACATCAGGAAAGCGCTTGGCCGAGAGCGTTTTTACGAAGCAGTCCTCTCCGATCTGAAGGTGGTCTTTCTTCACGTCGAGGCTGCGGTTGTAGTCGAGGATCTGCTCATTCAAGGGCTTGTCTGTGTCCGCTTTCATGTCCGGATCTTCGCGCCACGATGCTGTTGGCCCCTGGTTCAGGATGGAGGAGAAAATTTCTCGGTAGGAATCGTTGGTGAGGGGCACGGCTGCCAGGTTGCAGCTGTCCAGCGAGGTTCGCAGTCCGTCGAAAAGCTCCTTCGCCGCGTTCGCTTCTGTCTGGGTAGGCAAAGCATTGGCGATCGGAATAGTTACGGATACGACCAGACTCTGCTCACGAATTCGTACACCCGAGATTGAATCAACTGGGCGCATGGTGCGGTCGCTGAAATAATCGGCTCGCGCGTTTGTCACCTTCTCCAACAATGCTTGAGTTTCTACGGGAAGGTCAGTGCGGCCGGATTCACGGAAGGCCCGGCGCAGACGAAGGAATCCCGTCTTCATCTCATTGATATTTTCAGTGCAAATGAGGCTGAACTGGATCGTCGTCTTCTCAGGCCAGTCGACCGTTAAACCAGCCTTCAGGCGGTCGCCTTCATCCCCGTTTGAGCCTGAGAGAGGGGAACACAGGAATGCGAATCCTAGGCGGTTCCCTTCCAGCTGGAACAAGTAAAGATTCGGCTCGTAGGCAAGGCCGTTGATCAGTTTCGAGAGCCGAGGTGTTGAGCGGATAAGCGCTTTGAGCATTTCTGAATTCCTTAGAGGGTGCGATTCGATTCAATCCAGGCGCGCAAGCCTTCTTCAGGCTTGCCTTCTCGGGTCAAGCCATCATCACGAATGAGGAAAGGAACATTTCGAGCGCCAAGAAACTGAGCAGTCATCCGGCGCTTCGAGATCACATCCAGATCACACTGAGCGGTCGGGAGCTGTTCGAGAGGAGTTTTCATGTCGCCGGACGCGCCGGCTTTCCACGCAGCAACCTTGTCTTTCGCGCAGAGGAGTTCTTTAGTACGCACAGCGCTCTCTTGGCTGAGCAGCGGCAACATCAGCACGTCGAGTCGATACCCTTCGGGCAGAGATGTGCGGGCTTGTTGAATGATCTCTTTGCAGAACCCGCAAGCAGGGTCGGAGAACATGGTGATCGCTTTCTCACCGTTGCCGACAGTGAGAGGGGCGAGATCCTTGAAACCGAGGTTGGTCTTATCCACTGGAATGTAGTTGGCGGCGATCCGAGCATCCTCGATGGTTTTCAACTCTTTCTTCGCCCACACGTCATAAACCGTTCCCTGGATGATGAATCGGCCGGTATCGCTAATGATGGCGAATTTGCCGTTCTTCTCGATCGCCAGCATTGCAGACGCAGGAAGCATCACTACCTTGTCTGCGTTCTTGTCCGCAGGGCTCGCAGCTACTGCGGTGCCAGCCACTGCAAGCAGCGTCATAGCAAGAATGGTTTGGGTTGGTTTGAACATGGGCTTACCTCCTGAGTCGATTCACCCAGAGTATTTGGCCCGGAAAAGAAAAGGCCTCTTTTTCAGGACGTTTTAGCGTCGGAAAAAGAGGCCTTTCAGAGAGGCGTTCTGACTTAGATCAGAAGCCTACAGGCAGGGCTTGGAGAGCGCTGGTGACTACAGCTGCTGCTGGGATAGTTGCCGACATTACCGACTCGATAACATCCGGCGCAGCATAGAGGCCAACACCGCCGCCAACGCCAGTAACGAACGGCATAAGCGATTGGCGAAGAACGCCAGCGCCGATGCCGGTGAGGATCATCAGGCCGATCAGAATGCGGCCGAGGGTACCTTGCATCCACTCGGTCAAGGTAATCCACACGCTATCGAACGTATCGCCGCCGGTACCTGCGAGCGCGGTACCGGCAGCCACCATTGCCGCTGCGATGGCCATCGTTTGGAGGGTTGCTTTGTTGACGTGCATTGGTCTTGCTCCTAGAGGTTGACATGCGCAGGGGCTGCGCTCCGGAGACATTTTTCGTGCTTTCCGTAAGCCTGTGTTTCGCTTTCAAGCGCATTTGTCGACGGAAATTAAAAAGGGCCGCTTTATGCGGCCCTTCCCTTTACTTGTTGGAGACTGGAGGTGATTCGGCACCAGAGTTATCGATGCCTACCAGGGTAATTACCGGTTCGCCATCTGGATAACGCCACATTGGTACGGAGATGCTGTTTGAGCTGAGAGCCTGCTGCTCACCATTGATGAACCAAAGGTTTTTGGCCATGCGGCCATCTTCATCAGTACAAACGGCTTTTGCCAGCCAGGAGGTTCGACCGACCACAACCTCCAGTTTGCAGACAGGGGGCTTATTCCTTGCGACCGAGATGTCAACCTCGCCTGCTGCTGTGTGGCCCATTGCGCTGGCGACATCCAGTTTCACCGTATACACACCCTCTTTTTCAAGGGTCGCCCGGCCATAGTCCCCCGAGCTAGATAGCGTCTCCCCGTTGAGACTGAACGTTTTGCTGAGTATCTGATCCTTAGGGTGCCCGCCGGTGATTGACGGCCGGATCAGAACGCCCAGCGGGGCACGATTCGCGTCGTTATCCCCACTCCAGGACAATTTCACATCCCACGGAATCGGCTCCAAAAACTCCATCTCTGTTTCGGCATAGCTATAGTTGCCCCGCGAGTCGGTGATGTGAGCGCCGAATGTGTAGATCCCCGGCTCAGTCAGCCGCACGATACGACTGGTCTGGTTGGTGTCCTTGATCATTTGGAGGCCAGCGTAGGGTGGGATATCCCACTCGATGGTTAAGCCCTCGAATTCTCGGAACAAGCCAAGAGATCGAGCCGTCATGGTCAAGTCTGCCGGCGCATACTTCGCCGAGTACTTCGTGTTGATCTTCCACTCAGGCCAGTCATAGGACCAGAAAATCAGGCGGTGCTGAGTTAGACCCAAACCGCCTCGATCCTCATACCCATTGATCCAAGATCGGACGCTGATGTGGCTCTCTTCTTTCTCCATGTCCTCCCGAGTGGGGGTGTACTTCACTTCGGTGGAGTCGACGACTGTGCCGTCCGGCAGGATGAACTCACCATCCATTGTCATATCCATTTTTGGGTACGGCATCATCAAGTTGGCGACCCAAGTAGCTTCCTTTCCTACCTCAGGACGACGCGGCCCGATTATCTGTACACGAGGCGGTCGGACAGGTCTAAACGCAACACCTGCGCGGAGGGTTTTGTAGACGCGCTTATCCTCTGGGGAGTCTGAGTACTTCAGCCTGGCCGTGAGGTATACACGATCAGCGGAATTACGGCCCAGTCGGTAGGAGCCTTCCCCGGCGACCCAAGTCTTACCGCGATCCTCCGACCATTCCACAACCATTCCGGTCGTATCGAGCGTATTACCCTTGAGGTCCGTGAGTTTGAACGTGCCGCTATCACCAATAAACACGTTTGCTGGGCCTTTGAGGCGGGCAACAGGCACGACATAGGCAATAACTTCGACCGTAGGCGTCATGGATTTCGCGCCGCTATGGCGGTTCGTCAACTCTGCCCTCAGCAGATATGTACCCCGCTGAAAGATCATGCTGAGCCGTTGCGGCAGCTTCGCATTGGCCTCAACGCCTTCCCACGACACACCGCCGTCTTTGCTCATTTCCCAGCGAACCTCACCAATGTCTCCTGACTGGTAGCGATCATTGGTGACGGCGTAGAAGCTGCTGCGAAGAGGAGCAGGGCCGATAACGCGCAGCGCCTGAATTGAACCATCAAGAGCTTCGCCGTTTAGCACGGAAAGCACCATTGGCGAGCCCGACTCCCGAATCAGCTCGTATTCCGGCACAGGCGAGCGAACACGCGCTTCAGCAATGATGCGAACCGCTTTGTTCGTTAGCGATTGCAAATCGACCTCGAACTCAACCTCCCCGTTCTCGTCGATTGGCTCCCAGTTTGTCATCGGCTCGTAGTTGACTCCGGCAGTTGTCGAAAGCAGGCGAATATCCCAGTCGCCCATGCTGCTCAGCCGATACGCATCCTCCATGTAGCGGGTGTCTTTAATCGCCACGCGGATTGGAAGGCTGACCGTATCCAGAACGGTTCTCTCGTCGTTGAGAATGACAGGGAGAATTTTGTCGTGAGGGACCGACAGGAGTGATGCGGTCTTGGTCGACCTCATATTTGGGAGCGCGGTGTATCCAACGTCAACTGAGTATGGCGTTACGCTCCACAGGGGGGCCTCGGCCCCTTCGATGTAGCGCGTAAACCGCTGGGAACGGCCGTAGCTCGGAATCGTAGAACGTTCAATCACTGCATCCGCCCGGTTAATCGCCACGTCCAGGGAAGCCGCGATTGCGGTCACCGACGCGCTACCAACATAGCCGCCGAGTTGTGACACCGAATACAGCCCCTCTTTCACCAGATTGCTGGCCGGCATATCGATTTCGATTGCGGGCGGCTCGATCACGTTTACGCTGTGCTCTCCGTAGCCAATATCGATTTCCTGACCACTCGGAGTAAACATGGATGCCTTCCAGGAAATGTTGTTTGCCCCGAGCAGACTCATTGCTCCTTCCGCGAGTGGCGTGACGGTGTTGCGCTGCTGGGCCATGCCTTCTGGCATCTGCATCCAACGAATAAGGCACGATGGGCGGCTCGACCATTGCTGTGCTGTCTTTTTTGCAACGCCTTCGTTCGCTGTTGCATCACATACAGGACCATCCGTGTGACGGAGCGACAAGGAAAGCTCCTGGACTTTCTGATAGGCCTCTTCTGGTGCTGGCTTCAAGGCAAAGTGGATCTGATCAGCGACCGGAAGGATCTTCAGGTCACGAGTGAAGCTCGCAACCTTGTATTTCACGCCGCTAGGGTCAAACACATAGGCGGTAGCCTCGATAGTCTGGTTTCCCAAAGAACTCCCGCCGGCATCCATCATCAGGTTGGCCAAAGTACTAGCGTTGCGCCATTCATCGGGAGTTTTCGTCCAAGTGACGTAGCAAGCACGATCCTGAAGTGCATTTTTCGTCTTCGCGACAGCTTCGCTGGTCAAGATGCTGCATGCCCCATTGCTCGGGCTGAAGCTGATTTGAGCACGGCCGGAAGCTTGTAGAATCTCCCATGTATCAGCCGTTAGTACGCCCTCCGGAGCCCATACGGTTACCGGCACGGAATAGACAGGGCCAGTCATATCGGCGCGACTTAGATAGACCTGCGCCTGGCCATCGACCCCAACATCCAGGCCACCTAAACGGGCCTCCAGCAGATCGGCAGTCATTTTAGTAGGTACCAGACGCATACCAGTGCCTTGAGAAAGCTCACGATGCTCCAGTGTCACCCCAACTTTCGAGTCAGGCGTGACGATGGCGATGATCTCGCTGCCGAGAGCCTGAATCACTTTCTGGTCGGGAATTCGGAGCGCATAGGCACCCAAACGGGTCGTCATTTGTTGCTTCACGGCCGGGATGCTCGGGGCCACCGAGGTAGGCTGAACCTCTCGATCTTTGAACATTTCCCAGGCCGGCAAAAGCTTCAGGACGACATCTTGATCGACATAGAGGCCATCCTGGTCAATGGCACGAATCTGTACTGAGGTTTCAGCCTGGCCATCGGTCTTATAGGTGATGCTCATCCCCTCCACCGTCACATGGCCATGTGCTGGCTGTTTGACGACTTGCAATGTGTGCGAGCCCCAATTGTTCGGATCGATTACTTTCAGATCGGCCGTTCCACCGATTCCTGCATACATCTTCACTGTCGAAGGGGTGATACCCGTTGGTGCAAAATTGAACTGAGCAACAGTGACCTTCCCCTCTCCTTCTACACTGAGCCCTTCCTGATCCGTGGCGCTGAAAGTGAACAAATCTTCCCCATAGAAACCAGGATTAGGGGTGTACTCCATACGGCCATAGAACACACGGACAGTCCCGTGCGTCGGGTTCGTGAGGATCTTGAACGTATGGCTGTCCCAGAGATTGATGTCATGGACCTCAGGAGCAACCTGGTCACTCACTTGCCCTTCACGAGCCTGAATGGTTACTCCCGTCCAGGTAGGGGCGTAATTGAACTTCGCGACATTCACAACCGCGGTCGCTTCAGCCTTCATCCCAGACACGTCCTGCACGCGGTACTTGAACTCATCGGAGCCAACGTATCCAGTGTTCGGGGTGTAGGTGAACCCGCTAGGGGTCGCCACTACAGAGCCCTGGGACGCGCTCGACAGAATTGAATAGGTTTTCTTCTCCCACGCTGCCGGGAAGTCCTCGATGGGAGTTGCTTCCACCGACGAGCTTTCGTTGACGCTGACCGTCAGTTTCGTCGTTACAGGCGGTTCTATTACCTGAATGACCGATTGCCCCTCTTCGAGGGTGATCTTTTTCCCGGTGGTGTCGTAGACGCTAGCCGTCCAGCGGATCGGGTGCTGCCCGGAACGGGTGAAAACGCCGGTCAACTCAAGAGGATCGAGCGCTTTGATGCTCAGGTCTTTCGGGATGACCGAGAACTCAATCAAGCACTTCAAGGCACCGCCGCTCATGCCAGCACTCTTTGCCGCTGCGTCATCACCAGTGATCGAACACGTTGGGCCCGAGCGCTGCGTCATGGTGACGGATGCAGTCTCAATCGCACGAGTAACACTTTTCTCATGCAGCGATTGGATGAAGGTTGTTGAGCCGGTCGCAGCTTTGACGCTCAGTATTTCCTCACCGCTGCTCAGCAGTACCTTTTCCGTACCCTTGTTGAATACATAGAGGGAATAAGCAACCTTCTGCTGGCCTGCGTCGAGGACTCGCCCTGTCAGCTGAGTGACCGGGTGCGGTGCACCGGAAACCTCTACTTGCTGAAGGCCTCGGGGAATGCTCGTCCACTCAAGCAAGCAGATGGGCGACTTGATGGGATCGGCAGACCTTGCCACCGCGGAAGATGTCGTTAGAGGGCAAATGCTGCTAGCTGAAGCGGACAGCTTTACCGTGGTGTCAGTCATTGCCTGTACAGGATTCTTATTGTTGATGCCAAGCGTGACCTTGGGCATCCAGGTATTGATATCGGCATACACCACAGGAGCATTCGGCGCGGAGGTAGAAATGATCACACCATTACTTCCGGTAGCTCCCTGAGTTACCGGAACAACAGGTAGCGATATCTTACCGCCGGTACTGGTGAAGTTGAGTTGGCTAATCGTTACCGTTGCTCCCGGATTGACGAGAACACCGCCAATCTTTAGAGGTGTTGCTGCGTCAGACCTGAGCGTTGCCAGCAGATCATAAACACCAGAAACTGGCGTACCGTCTGCAAGCTTTAGCTGTTCGCTGTTTATCACCACAGAGCCATCGTTACGATTGAACTCTTTTGGCACCGCAGGGATATTAACGAGACCGTTTACATGACCAACGATCCCAGCCATCTTAGGGCTGTAGAGGAACGTGGTTGAGCCAACACCCTTGTTCTGTTGTGAGTCCTGCGCATTGACTCTGAGCGTATAACTTTCTCCAGCCGTTAAGGATGGGAATAGGATCGGGTACTCAAGACCGTAGGTAGTCGCATTGAGCTTGCGAAACGAAAGTGCAATCGATTCGTTAGCCGGCCCCCCAGTCAAGCTAATCGATGTAATCTTTGGTGCAGGGTCTTTATTGTCAGTTACCGTGAAGGTGATTTTGTCGAGTGTATCGATAGAATCACTCGCACCCTTGCTTACCGTAACAACTGGTTTTGTCCGATCGCTCTGGAACTTGAAAAGAGGTAGCTTCGTTATTGCGCCTAGATTTTCGCTAGCAACACCAACAAGATCATGGGAGCCTTCCGGTAGGGTTTTCAAATCAAATTCGTACTCAAAAAATTCACCAGATGACGATGTAAGTTTCTTGGTTACGCTAAGTGTTGTACCGCTTGAGTTTTCGAGCCATGACGCACTGTGACTAAGAGCATTTTGGTATGCGCCCTGCTGCGGCTGTCTGACGTTTAGAGTCAGAATCATACTCGACGAGTCGTATGTGTAACTAAGGATTGGCAGGTATAGGTCGTTCCACCACACATTCGCCCATTGACCAGTTGCGCTCAACGAGCCGTCTGCACTCTTCAGAACAGCTTGGTCATGAAGGTATCCAGACGTGCCTTTGTTCAATGGGCGAGTGACAGCGATTTCGCACTGGGTCTGCCCGGCAGGTATAGTACATGTGCCCATATGAGTAGCCACTTGATCGAAAGGGCGCGCCTCGACGGTATACCGAACTTTCGTGACCGTGACAGGCAATTCCTGAGGCGAAACTACTCTTCCCGAATAGCTGAGCCAGCCTTTGTCGCTAAAATAATACTCAACACTACTGATTACCGGCGTTTTAGGTGCAGAGGAATGCAATACCAAATCGTATCGAATAGTCCCTTGAGAACCCCACTCGCCAAAGTTAGAGAACTTGATGTAGTTATTATCCTCTGCTCGATATGGAAGCGACCCGACAAGGTAAACATAGGCCGAATCCTCACCAACAATCTGGTTCTCTCCAAAACTGTTTGTGAAGCGTATACCTCCTTGCCGGTAGGTGTGCCAGTTGCTCTTTGGGATTTTCCATGCAAGCCGTATCGGGTTAGTTTTGACATAAGATCCGGCGACATAGGGAACAAACCCCTTTAGGCCGGGCGCGAGAGTAGTAGAAACACTTGGGTCATACACACCAAACGGTTCAGTGGGCGCGTTGGCAATGTTGTCAAACATTACCTTCTGACGTTTGGTGGCCGTAGAGTTACCTGCTTTATCAGTGACAACAAACTCCAGTCCAAATACCTCATCCAAATCTGAATCAGGAAAGAAATTTGTTCTGTACTGAATTGAAGCCGTTTTGCTCTCTTCCGAAAACAGAACATTATGCGCTTTATAAAGAGCACCAGACTCCCGATATACGTTAGCGGTGACCTTGCTAATTCCCGATGTGTCAGATAACCCATCCAGGACGAAGCTCGAATATGTCAAAGCATCGATTGCTGCAAGGCCGAGTTTCCAAACTTCGCCAGTGAGAACGGGCTCACCCCATGTATATGGGCGCGGAGCAAATGTACCTGCTACAGGGCCAGCAGTATCAATAACGAGGGGAACATTTTCAGTTTGAACAACAGCTCCAGCGCTGGACAGAATTTCTGTTTTTACGGTGTAGCGTCCATCAGGTAGCTTCGGACTAACAAACTCTTCGGCGTAGTAGTTTTCGCCGTTGTATGAAATAACGTCGCTCGCACCAAGAACCTTTGAACTTTCCTTAGTGAAGACAGGTGTGGCGGCACCGTTAGCAGTCACCGCTATGCGCAGTTTTCGGTCAATACCACCGCTAACCATGAACGAGATGCCAGTGGAAGGGTTGATAAACCCTGTGCCTGGCTCCGTATTGATTTGAACCCCTGCACTGTTCGTATAGCCGTATTTAACAAGATCGGCATACGCACCATTGATTGGCACAATGGCCAAAGCGATAGCGCCCAGAAGCGCACCACTCACTTTATTGAGGAACGATGGCCCTCGGGTCTTTGTCGTACCCATCGTGGAACTCCTTTAACTCGCGTTGGCAAGCGAAACCTTAGAGTGTGTTTTGTTAGGTCTTGAAACGACCAAATGCGCCTGCTTTCGCAAGGCGCATTTCTGCTCAACCGCCGGCACTTCGTTTAATGTTCTACTTGGCAGAATTAGCCTGCGGCGGTTGAACGATTGTGAGGGGACGCAAGGTTGGTGTTGCCTGGGGGGCTCGAGCACCGATCTCCCAGCGACGCGCTTCCACTTCGGTGTATATGAAGCCCGGAACATACAGATCGCCTTTCTCGTCCTCCCATGGATCAACTGCGATACGCATGACTACAGCCTGCGACCGGATCGGAAGAGGATTTCTCGCTCTCATCGGCATTGGGGCGTTGTCCGAACCCTCTGCGATAAGCACGCGCGTTGCACCGGTACCTGTTGATTTATCGCTGCCTGCCTCAACGCCTTCTTGTTCTTGCTTCAATTGGGTTTTGTAGTCATCACCCTCAGTTGCTGAGTAAACATCTTTTGCGGACATGCAAGTAACGCCATTCGGCATTCCCTTACATGCATATTCGTCGGAGCCTAAGCCCATGATGCTGGTACAGCCCGAAGTCAATGCAGCTACAGCAATCACCAGGATAAGTTGCTTAATCATCACGATTTCCTTTATTGATTCACGTCATTGACTTTAAGAGTTGTGGAATTGAACTTGACGGTCATTCCCTTGTTGACAATAAAGTCAACGTCCCGCATTGCATCGATTTCAATAACGGGGAAGATGCTTTCAGCCATCTCAAGATAGAAGTCGGCGATCCGTTCTAGGGCCGAGCCCGCGCCGCTAAACCCGGCAGACTGAAGTGCATTGCTATCGAATGCCTGCTCGTAAACCGGAGTAACGGTGTCGCCGTTATCCCCTGCACGGGTGACGTTGATAGTCGGTACCTTTTGGACGTTGAACGCCCCTGCTATACCTTGAAGAAAACCTGCTCCCAGGCTTCTTGCGATAATCTGACCTTGTTTGCTTACCAGCCGGCCGCGCAGGCCTGCTTTACCGTCCTCGCCTGTCGCATAGGCTTCAAGACTCGCCTCAAGTACCGAACCGTCATTGCGAACGCAGGACAAGCGTTCTGCGCGCATGTACGCCCGCTCCGAGCTGAGGTCACCCCAGCCGCCAGCGATCAGGAAGCATTCGCGAAAGTCAGCCCTGAAGCGGTTAGGAAGGATTGCTTCATTCTTGATGCGGATCAGGCTCGGGAAAGGGTCGCGCTGTGCCTGCTTTCCAGTTGGCGCGTCCATACCTGTGACCAAAACTCCAGACAGGATCGATCCAGCGGGGAGGGTCACAGAAAGCTCCTCAGGCTTGTCGCTCTTTCCCTCATCTTCCTTGCCCTTTATCACCCGGATCTTGGGCGTTTCCTTTTTCTCGCTTGATCGCGACTTAGGGTCTTCCGGTTGCTCAGGTGGCAAGTTCGAATAAACGTCAGTCAGATCTGCCGGCGAGCTTGTTGCTTTGTTGATGAATGCCGATTCGCGAGGGGGGATAGGGGTTCTCGCCTGGTTGGCGGTGGAACTATCGGACGAGGTATCACCACCCTCACCAGTGCCTTTCTTTTCGCGTCCAACCCGCGCCAGCTCCTGCTGGAGCAGCTGGAGTTCTTGCTCCAGACCACTTACTTTTTCTTGCGTATTTTTGAGCTGAACGTCCTTTTCTTTCTGCCCCATCACGCGCTCAAGGCGGTTTTGCTGCGCCTGGAGCTGTCGCAGTTGGCTGGCGATCGAGTCCAAGCCCAACGCGCGGGGGTCTTCATCGGTGAGGATGGCCTCGACCTGAGGCTTTGCCGCTGCGCGTGCCTTGCGCTCGGGGCTCGCCGCGTTCATGGCGACGCCAACGATAGTACCCACGACCAGAACCGTCCCGCCGATGGCAAGCATCAGCTTGCCTCTGGGCGTGAGTTTTTCGAGGAATTGCTGAATCGCTTTCACTGATGGTTCCCCTTACTGCAACAGGCTTGGACGAGTGGAGCTTTGCGGTACTTCGGTCGGAACCCGAGTGACGACAAACACTTCTGTTTTCTGGCCAGGTTCAAGCACCTCATCTGGCCATGCGCTTACAGCTGCTCGGTGAGGGTGCGTGCAGGAGCCATGATCGAACTCAACAGTTCTGGCCGACACGTTCTCGGCGGTGGCCACAAAGACTCTGAAGTCATGGCCCTCGATCAACTGCGACTTGCTGAAATCGAAGCTGAGGCTTGGCTGCGCACAGGCGGGGATCTTGTTGCCGCTGGTAAGCGCACCGAAGCTGTATCCACGCGGCAGCTTGCCTAGCGCCATTTCGCGCATGAGGGAGCGAAGAGTGTCCATATATGGCTGAGAACGTTCCCACTTCCGCGCCTGGCCGCTGTAGTTTGTCGACGAGGTGACGGGCATGCCGCTCGCCAGCCCTTGTACGTTTTTCGCCAGGATCAGGTTCGCCTGGATGGGAGGTACGCCCTGAGGCAACAACGTCAGGGAAATTGCAACAGACTCATCGTCCTCAGGTGTGACGAACATGGTCACCGGCTTCTCATCCTGAGTCGTGACGTAGATGACGTTGCCACTTGTCGAAATATCGGCCTCACTTACCGTCTGGATATGAGGGTTATCGAACGGCGTAACGAGACGGTTGATTTGGCCTCTGCTGATCGGAATCAGGGTGTTTGTGCCGCTTGCAACGACCACATCCTGGCGAGACTCGATGGGCTGAACAGGAGTGGGCTTCTTCACGACGCTGGCCGGCACGCTGGGGTTTTCAACAGACCCCGGAGTAATGGCAACGAGACGTGGTTTCTTTTCCCCCTGCGGCTCTTCCTGTCGTTCAGGAACGCTCTCTGGAGAAGTCGCAGGCTTTGCAACGACTTGAGGCTGCGTGCTGGCAGCAACTGGCATGTTCATGCCTGGTATCTGGATCTGCTCCTGGGCAATAGCAGGCATTACGGCAGCCATAGCCATTACGAGCGCAGCTGGCTTGAAGAAATGGAGGGAAACTGGAAGTGACATCGAGACGACCTCTGCTCTGAGTTGTCGTCAATTCTGGAGGGCATTCAGACGCTTGAGTCGCGTTTTCAAGCAGCTTTTGCGTCTGAAAACGGAGGGGAATTTTGTGTAGGCGTTGACTGGCGATACCAACGAAAAAGCCCATGCCAAAGACATTGGCATGGGCTTCTTTCGTCGCAGCTTAGCGCTCCTGATTCTTTCTCTTCTCGCGCTCCGCTTGTTTCTCCGCCTTGCTGTTCTCGCGATCAACCACATCCTGGGTTCGAGCATCGCCAGAGTTCGTACTAACCCAACTCAGGACAGGCTTGTAGTCTTTGATCATAAGCTCGAACTCATAGGTTCGATTGCTACGCTTTTTGTCGCCCGCCGGCCCTTCGCTCACGGAGCGGCCGGTAACGTAGAACTTGTTCTCGTTGAGGTTATCGCGGAGCACTTTCTGCGGCTCGAAGCTTAAGGTCACACGATCCTGGCGGATCTGATGAATCTGAGTATCGAGAACCTTCATCGTATCTTGATAGATCGACTTATCGAGGATAGGCCCCAGGGCATCTTTTACGACAGAGGCATTATGCGGGGTGACGTTGCCTAGCATCATCGCGATGTAAAGAGCCCATGCGTCGGCGTACTCCCCGGAACTTTGCGTTTTACTGACCCAGGCGGTCTCAGTCAGGGTAGGTGGTATCACGGTGACCACTTCATCCTTGTTGAGAGCAGAGCAAGACACCAGCAGATTGCTCAATACAAGGCCAGCAACGGCAATGCGCAAAAACTGATTTTCTCCGCGCATGCCATCGAACGAATTGCTAAGCGACTTAAAAAGCATCAGACGAACTCTCTCTCGTAGGAATTGGGCATGGATCGCACACTCTTCCGGCCAATGGCTCCCCAGTGCCAGTAAATGGCGTGAAGCAGATAGCCGTCAGGGCGGTTGTCGCAGAAGCGACGATAGAAGCGAGCGAGCAGGAGACCCACCACTGTGCAAAGAATCAGCTGTGCCAGAAGAACGCCTGCAACCAAACCGATCCCTATCGGCATGACCTCATCCAAACGCCAAAACATCACGTGTGGCGGCTGGTCGATGTATGCCGGAATTTTGATTGGCTCGCTCACTTGGCACCCCCTGCTTTGCTGAGACTGGCAATCGCTTTGAGGATGCCTTCATGACTAGCGTTAGCACCTTGGAGAACCATCGACATGCCTGTCTGGTTGTCCAGGAGCAGGGTTGAAGGGGTCTGTTGGATGCCCAGCTTTATGGCTTGATCAAGATCGCCAGTAACTCGCTCGATGGCCTGCTTCGAGTCTGTGCAGGCTGCAAAACGCTTCCCATCCAGGCCAAGCTCTGTCGCAAGAGAAACGAGTGATTCTGAAACCCCCTTGCCGTTGCCACCGGTTTTATCGAAAACCGTCTGGGTGTACTTCCAGGCAGCATCTGAGCCGCCTTGCTCACCAGCACACTCGATCGCCAGGGCTTGCCGGCGTGATGCCTCGCCAAGGGCGGGGACATGGAGAATCGCGGCATTGATTTGCCCCGCTGACGACTCGATAAGCGCTTTCAGCAGGGGGAAGTGATCGCGGCAGTAAGGACATTCCGTATCCGTCATCTCGACGAGCGTGTACCGAGCAGATGAAGAGCCATAGATCCAGTTGTCCGGAGCTGCGGGGATATCATCTTCTGGAAGCTGTTTGAGGTTACCGATGATCTCTTGGATAGAGGCGGGGTCGACTGCTTGTGCTCTCGCAATAGTCAGCTCACCTTCGAGAGTATTGATCTGGCCTTCCAGCACGCTCACGGTGGAGAAATAGTGATAGGAACCAACAACCAAAGCGGTGGCAAGGGCTGTGATGGTGATAGCAAAGGGGATGGTTTTCGTTGCCATAAGGGTCAGCCTGTCGTGGTGTTAGGGGCATTCTGCGGACAAACGCCGCCTGAAAGTTCCGTTTTCAGGCGGTTTTATGGTCAGAATTCAAATGCGCTTTGGCAGGTTACTGATCAGCACGGACAGCACGACAGGCAGCATGATGACGATGAAGGTTGAGATAACGAGTGGCGGTAAAGGTAGAGGCATCAGCACGCTGAGCACGATGAGCATTCCGCCCCATGACAGGACGATCGCGGCGTTGTTATTCAAGAACGGTGATGAGTAGTCGAATCCATGCCGCTTGGCATTCCAGCGCATCCAGCCGGCGTAAATAGCAGGCACCAGAACCGCGATCAGCAGTGGCAACCAGTAAAGCGTTAAAACGATCCGGTAAACCATCTGGTAGATGATTTTCTGGACGGCCTCACCTCGGGACTCAAGATACCGAAACCACCAATCCACGTTTTTTTCGAAGGCATCCACGGTGCCGCCACGAGGCATCAGCATGTCGGAGACAATCTTTTTTGCCCCGGAGTCGATGACAAGTGCCGAGTAGTAGCGATTGGTTTTTTCCAGCACCTTCTCCATGTCCGAATCGCCAAGCAACTCAATGCCCCATTTCCGCTCTTTCAGCATCACCGTATCCACAAGCTTGTTCGGCGCAACAGTCGCCAGCATCAGGATCAGGACAAAGAAGAACGCTATAGAGGCCATAACGCCCTTTGGCCACTTCTCTTCAAGCATCTCAGCCATTGATCAGGAACTCCCGGATAGGTTGCGGGACATTTGTTGTTTCGCACCACAGGACAACATCATCCGGTGCAGGGGCGTTGCCGTAGCTCGTGAGGATCTGGAGGATGTGGCCGAGCACCACCCGGAGCCGAATAAAGTCGCTGATGCCCTCACGACACATACGCTGGTAAGCCACCAGCACATCAATCAGGGCAGCACCAATTACCTCGGGTTTATGGCCCGCCTCAAGCATCTTGAAGATGAATTGCGTGCCACAACGCCATTCCAGGTCAAACGTGCGCAGCCGAGTTGTTGAGGCCTCATCCAGGCCAGTGAGCCGCTGAATTTCTAGTGGAATCGAGACAGTCATTTTTTGCTCCGGAATCAGTTGGCAGTCGGGCCGGTAAGAATGGGTAGTCGCCCCTTGCGGATATCACCGCCCGCAAACACCGCGAGATATTCGAGATCTGGTAGCTCGCCGAGGAGCGCTGTTGGGAAGCGCTCACCCTCCTCTTGCATAAGGCGCTCACCAACATTCCCGCCCTGCACCACCCCGCCTTCACCTGCCGAGTTGCCCTGAGTACGCATCACGTATTTGTAGCGAGTTGGCGTCATCTTTTTCGCCACGAACTCCTGCGTATCGGTATCAAGGATGCGGAGGCAGATGATGTTGTTCGCGTTCCCCAAAACCTGCATGGCCTTGGCTTCGTCACCCATGCGGGCCTTGAAGTCGGCGATGGTCTGGGTTGCGATGTAGAGGTTTATTCCTGCGCCGCGGCCCTTGTTCAGCAGCTGGATGAGCTGGTCATTGATCACCTCGGCGGCCTCGTCGACAAAGATGTTCACCGGCTTAGGCAACCTGTGGTTGTAGATCTCGCCCGCTGTCGACGCCAGATCGGCCAGGGCCAGCGACCCGATGGTTGAGCCCACCATCGGGTCGGCAAGCGAGTCGAGGCCTAGGTAAAGAACCTGGTCGGCATTGATGACCGAGTTGAGGTCACTGATTCGGCGCGGGTCTTCGTCGTCGATGTGCGGGGAAAGCAGCGGCCCCATTTCACCGGAGGTGAGCATCACCAGGATTGGAAGAAGGCCAGCGATCATCTTGCTGAAGTGCGATCGCTCGTGCTCGAGCATCGTGAGCAGGCCTTCCAGATCGGTATTGGCCTCAACTTTCGCGATATCGTTGTAATAGACCTTCCGTAATACCTTCGCCTTCTCTTCGATGTTCCGAACCTTGGCCGAGAGAATTGCTGATTCGGCCATCCTCGCGAATTCATCTTCACCGAAGACCTTTGAACCGAAGGCCATGACCACTTTGATGGTTAGCCCTGGAACATCTCCCTCAAGGGTTCTCCTGAGACCAACAAGCGTGGGCAGGATGTTGCAGATCAACATGGCCTGAATCACGCTATTCAAGGACATTTGAGCAAAGGCTTGGAAGGGATCGCCGGCTTCGCTTTTCATCAACACTGCCACACGGGAGGCAACTTCCGTTGCCCGGCCGTAGTTCTTTGTCAGCGACAAACGAACCGACTTATCCGGATGTGCAGGGTGGAAGTATTTGAACAGGCTGGCCTTCCCCATCGCCTTGCATGTGCGCTCGCATGTTTCGGCTAGGCCTTTATCGCCTTTCGGATCGATTACGATCACGGGCTCACCACGAGCGATGCACTGAGATATGGCCAGGTCGAACCAGCGGGTCTTACCGGCCCCTGTTGTGCCCAGCACGAGGTGGTGGATCGAACGCTGGTCTGCTGGCCGGAAACATGGCTCCTCTTCATCCATGCCGATCCCGTGTATCCATTTCGTACCCTTAACCTCAGCGTTGCGGCGGCCACGCTTACCGATAATGGCCTCAATATCCATCGCTTGGAGCTCGAATGCGTACTGCCCGTGCCGCTGTCGCCAAGGGAAAGCCTCGCCGAAATAGAACTCGTGTGGGTGTCTCTTAACCAGCTCCATCACCTCCTCCAAGGTGATGAAGGAGAGATCTGCTCCAACGAGACAGGCTTTTGCCCGATGAACGCGGAGGGCCCTTGGTATGGCCGCTAACGCAAATCCAGCCTGCACGCCAAGCGTTATCAGGTATGGGGTTACCGGCATCTCCGTCATCAATTGAACGGCGGTGCCGGCGAGCATGGACGAACCCCACGCAACTGCTTCCCGCGCCTCGTAGTTTTTCCGCCAGTAACTGGTGTAGTCCCATTCACTCATTTTTGGGGAAGCTCCTCGTAAAGGGGGCGAACGAAGATTTTTCTGCGCTTGGCGACCTTGACGGCATCGCGGAAGCAGAACACCGCGTTCTCTAGAGATGTTGGCGTGATGCCGAACTGCTCAGCGACATTCGTGAGCATGTAGGTTGTGAGGCTGAGCACAGGTGATCCGCCTATTTCCTCAAGTACGGCCTTCTCGATCAGCGACTTCACAGCCTGCTCGAGGCTTGGGATGTCGGCCTCGCGAAGCCGGGATATGTGAGGAATAACCCAGTCCAGCTCCGCTAACTTGCAGTAAATAACGCTGTAGTCGGACGTGAGCATGAAGCCTTCACGGGACTGTAGGGTTCGGGTCAGGGCTGGCCCCTCGACGGTAATGTCCTGCCACAGCCAGCCCGCATGGACGAGCGGGTGGATGTCCTCAGCAAGGAA
The DNA here is from genome assembly GCF_029960145.1 of Pseudomonas sp. PS01299. NCBI lineage: Bacteria > Pseudomonadati > Pseudomonadota > Gammaproteobacteria > Pseudomonadales > Pseudomonadaceae > Pseudomonas > Pseudomonas sp. PS01299. The sequence goes on from NZ_JASCPO010000001.1 coordinate 61,485, forward strand.
GGAGGATTTCCCCAGTCGAACGAATACCTTGTTTCTCGCTAATGCCGCGTTCTCGGGGTCTTGAGTAGCGGTGATGAGCTTTTGGGCAAGATCAGGTTGTTGTTCCAGCAGGTAGCATTCGTGCGCTGTAAGCTTCGAGACGACACCGGCTGGCAAGATGCTGGAAGCGCCTGGCACCTCCTCCGCCACGCGGCAGACCTCTCCGTCTTTCTGCTTCTTCGATTCCACCGGAGGCGTAGTTTTAGGCGTGCGTTTGCCTTGCCCCATGATGGAGTTGAGGGAGATCTTTTCCTGACGAGGCAACAGCTCCTGCGCCCCCTGCCCTGATCCAGCCTGCGTATCAGCATCAGAGGGATCGGAGCTAATTTCAGCCTCAGCTGGCGGGAGTGATTCTTCTTGCTGAGGCTCAGCCGCCGGCGAGTGAGGACTCAAGAAAAGCAGCATTTCCTCAAGGCTGGCAGGAGGCTCCTGAGGTGCTTCTTCCTCCTCCTCAGCATCCACAGCTTCCTCTGGTTGGGAGGAAGCAATTACAGCCGTATCGTCACCTGCCGGCTCTGACTCCACACCCACAGGGGCGTCTTCGGCGGGGTTCTGCGCTTGTTTGAGGCTAACCCCTGAAGAGGCGGTTGTTGGTACCGGAGCTGCTTGCCTTGGAGCCGCTTTTTTCTTTCTTGCTGGTTTCGACGATGCGGATTCTTTTGGAGGTGTAGGCCCCGAATCAGCGTCAGTATCCCCGCTCGAGTCCCCAGTCAGATCAGCCCCAAACAGGTCTTCCTGATGCTCACTCAGCGCGTTCGCTGCTGCGCCAGCCGTATCGTTAGGAGCAATGACATCCTTCTGCTTTCCCTCCTTCCCAAGGCTGATGGAAACTGGCGGCGGAATCGGTGTGGTTGGAAAAAGGATGTCCGGATTCACAAGCTTCATGCAGCGCAGCGCCGGGCCTTTGCCGTTCTTGCGCAGAAGGTGAGGCGTAACCAGCCAGTACAGGTCGCCGTTTGGGGCTCTCTCTGCTATCCCGTGCTCTACCAAGGTACCAATTAGCGTGTCAGGTGATCGCGGGATGGCCACAACCCCATCACCGACCAGCATGCTCACAATCTCCTCGGCACCCTGGTTCCAAGCGATGTAGACGCCATCAGTTGCAACCCATACGCGGCCGGCAGGCGTGTTGATCTTCCAGGTTCCGTCACTCAGCAACCGCAGCATTGCATCCGACACCAACCGCGGTACCGGGACACCTGTTGCATTGCCCCCGCCATTATTCGAGCCTCGATTGAGGTCACGCTTGGTGGATGCAGAGTCGGCCCACTTGACCAACTCGGTCAGAGGCGAGCTTCCGCTCCCGGAAATTGCATCGAGGAGCGCTTCATAGATGTCGTGGCCACCTTCAATCAGCCACGCCTGTACGGCTGGCGGAATGATCCGTGTTGCTTGCGCTACAGAGACCTGAACGTGATTCCCATGCCTATTGGAATTCCAATGCAGGAAATAGCGGGTCAACTTGTTGCGCACAGACCAGTCATGAAGCGTTTCCTGCGCGTAGATCCACTGGTTGTTGCCTTCAAAATCGGTGGCGCGAATATCCGTGAGAGGCTTCCCTGCGTCGTGTAGCAGCCCTGACGCGATGCCCGCGACGTACCACCGACGCAGGCGCATGCTTCGCCGTGCCGGGGTCTCGTTTGTATCAAAGGCTGTCGTAAGGCACCCATCCAGGGTGAGCGAGGCGACCTCAAGGCTATGTCGGAGCAACCCCCCTGGGCCGGAGTGATGGTGGTTCTCCGACGCCGGCAGCATGTGCGCCAATTCGGCGAAATTCACCAGGATCGGCTCAACGTAGAGCTTGAGGTCACTGGCAGGCATTCCGACTGAATGAATAATCCGATCGAACAGCTCGTGCTGATAATTGCGCATGAACCACTGCCCGCTAACCAGCCCTGGATAACCCTCTTGGTAAGGTGGGTACCGAAGGTTTCGCCAGTTATGGTTCTCCAGGTACCGCTTGATTTCAGGAGTAATCATCTGCTCGGCCGGGTGCGCGAAGCTGTCCGTAAGGGCACGCTCGCTTCGAGGCCACAGGCGTTTCAGGAATGAAAATGGAGGCATACGCTTCTCGGCCATGTTGTGTGCTGAGAATGATGCGTGAGGGATACCGCCTTGAGTTTCGTTTTCAGGCAGTTTTATGGTCGAAAAAAAGCCCGGCAAGTGCCGGGCTGAGGGGTTAGAACCAGAAGGTTCCGAAAAACTGTGACGGCTCTTCGACCGTCTCATTTATTGCGTCCACCTTTTGCCGTATGCGGGGCAACGGCTCAGGTTTGGCCTTACTTTCATCGTAGGAGGCATCCACAGAGACCCGCGTAGCCATTGACGAACCGGTCTGGTGTCTCGCGATCACATCGGGCGGAATAACCGCCTCCAGCTCGTGCGCAACACCTTTCCAATCCACAGTGCCAGCCACTTCGTAGCTCGTGACTTTCACACCCAGAGCATCGGCCCGGCGGAACTCCCCCAGCAACGGCAGGATCTCGGCCTCAAGGTCTTTTGCTTCCTTGGTGAGCACTTTCAACTGGGCCTTCAGCTCAGCAATCTTGCTCTCCTTCGCTCTCCTGGCATTTGCTAGCGGACGCCATGCAGCCAGGTCCAGCCTATCCAGCGGAATAACGTCCCGCTTTGGATCGGCCTCAGGCGGCACACCGCGCATCACCAGCCCCCAGAAGATTTCTTCTGCCTGAATGATTCGTCTCACCAGAAGGTCATCCCAGTCAACGATCAAACAGCAGGGTTCATGCTTCGGCGACCAAAACCACAGGTAACCGCGCCGTGCTCCACTGACGATCATCTGGTGCATCACTTGCCAGCGGTACAGCTTAAATGCCTTGCTATGCTCCCTGAGTTGCAGCACCTCCAGATGGTTGGTTTCGGAGAGATTCTTGATCTCTACCGGAGACTTGTCATCCAGAACCCCATCGAACGATGCCCGAATAAAAGGGTATGCGGTCGACTCTGCACAGAACGGCAAAGCCATCTTGCCGTACTTATCCTCAAAGGCTTGTAGCGCTAGCGGTTCGAATTTGACTCCCCTCCTAACCTGCGGGATTACCGACAAGTCAGCTGGCTCGACAATTCCAACCAATTCCTTCCACAGCTCCAGGGGCGTTTTATCAGGGTTTTCACCCATGATGACAGCGCAACTGGTTGCACTGATGCCTTCCCTTCGCCACTCGTGCCAATCAGGAGTCCGCTGCGCGATGTCAACGATTTTCATTGTCGACACCCTCATGGAACCCCAGCCTGGCCATTACCTCATACGCATGCAGAACACCGTTGTTACGGAACTCAGCACAGAGCTTCAGGTCGTGGAACAGCTCGGTTTTCTTCAACTTTGTGGTGCTGTAGAAGCCCTTCGCAAAGTTTGTTTCTGGATCAAGCACATCGACATAGCCGAGCCCGTCAAGCAGCGTCTTGCGTAGCAAGTCAGCATGGCTCAGCACATTCGCTATGCGCTCATCTAGTGGGCCTGATGTGAAGAAGTTGAACTGCAAGCCAATTTCTTCTCCGAGCAGCCGTAACGCCCTACAGACGGCGTTATACCGCTCCTTTCTCAGCTCTTCGGCCTTCGCATGGAAGTCCTGGAGCCGCTTACTGTAAACAACACCCCATTCGCGCAGCTGCTTTTCGTCTGCTTCCGTCAATCCCTGAAGGTCAGGGTTCTCAGGCCAGTTATCCAGATCCATGAACATGCTGAGTTTCCCCAACATGGTTTTTTCTTGGATCTCGACTCCTAACTCCGAATTGCGGTGAGCGACGATTGCGGCTTCTACGGCATGGAATGCCTTGCAGCATGACTCAAAGGTCTTCATTGATTTCTCCTTTTCTCAAGTTCACCACCAAGGCTCGAAAACCCAAGTGGCAGCCCCGAAAAGGCGAAAACCCCAAAGGGCTGTCGCCCTTTGGGGGATGTTTTTTCTCTGGTGTTTCCAGTGATGCTCACGCTTACGCAGCAATCGCGTAGCGGGAGTAGATTTCTTCTCGCTTTAGCATGGCGTCCTCGAAGCTCAACTGACCTGCATTGCAGGCCTGAATCACTGCGACGATTTCCATGCCGCGTTGCCATTCAGCGGTACCCGACAATCGATCAAGTGCTCCCATATCGAGAAGCGCGTATCCATCGTCAAGCATGTCGCCAATGCACAGTTCCGGCGTGTCATGCGCGCAATGGCCGGTGAAACCATCACGTTGAAACGCCTGCCACCGAAATCGCCCTTGCTGAGATGCATCTGGGAGAAGTACACCCCAGGCATCCCGGCTCCGATGCTTCAGCGTTAAGCCAAGGCCGTGGATAGTGAACTGACAGAGCAGGTATTCCAGGAGAATGAGCTTCACCTGAAATTGCTCGATCATTTCGTCAGCGTATTCAGCGAACGCACCACCCTCTTCTTTCATCTCCCCCCAGCTAGCAAGGGAGTCCTTCAGGCCCTCAACGGTTGACGGTCGCATTGTTCTGCTCTCCTGGAAGGGAGTGGGTCAGAACGGCAAAAAAGCCCGGATGGGCCTTCTCTGCTTTGTCGATCGCTTCGCCGAAGGTGGTTGCTTCACAACGGAAGGTAGCCTTCTGCCGTGTATGCAGGATGGTCATCGATAGGATGTAAGTCCGCATGGTGTATCTCCTTCTCAGTTATTTAGCCCTGAAAAAGAGGCACCTTCCCTGAGGGGGCGGTGCCCCTCAGGGATAGCGATTACTCAGTTGATACGCTGGTATTGCCCAGCTTCAACCAGCTGCTTTGCTTGGCCTGCAAGATGCTCTACTACGCCGTTAGAAAGCGGATCGCTGCCATAGAAACCCCAGCAGCTATCTGTCTCCTCGCCGTTTTCAACTACCTTGAAGCCCCACACATCGCCGGTCAGGTACTGGTCATAAACCACGACCTCCCCAACCAGCATGGCGGTTACTTTTTCGGTGCGTGCCTTGTTCAGCCGTTTCCAGCCCTGCTCAGCACACACTTTCGCCTTGCTCACGAAAATAAAGCCCACTTGCCCACTGTCCCAGGGACAGGCGAACGGCTTGGTTTTCATCGTGATGCCGCTGTGATCGTAGAGATACAGCGGCATGATGATCGCCTTGCCTGTCATTTCGAGAGCTTGTTGGATATCAGGTACATGAGTTGAGTCGAAGCCCATCTCGTTGAGCTGCCTTTCGGACAGGTGCTCGTAGATCAGGTCAAGCGCCTCAGTAGCTCCATCCTCATCACCCAGAATGTAGCGGCGATGAGCGCAGACCATCATTGCAAGGTTGTCCCACTTGCGCGGGTTCTCTGCGTCGGTGTCCTGCATGAGCTGTACGGTGACTTTCGGTTGTGCAGTTGCCATATCGTTTTCCATTCTCAAAAAACGACGAGGGCAATGCACCCCTTGGGGGCGATATGCCCCGTCAGGGAGTTTATTTGCAGATGCCTTACGGCAGCAGCAGGGTCAGGATGAAGACGATCAAGTCAGCCATCTGATTGGTTCCTTTTTAACTGACGGAGCCCCCCTTACGGGAAAGCCCCGTAGGGTTGTGGTCAGTTCGAAGCGCCCTATGCAACAAGGCCCCCCAAAGCGTTTTTTTTGCGTCACTCGCCTTGCGACTGAGCAACGTACTGCGCAGCTTTCAACTGGGTTACAGCGTAATCCCGAGCGTCTACACGCCACGTCGAAACGTACTCGAACGCCGGCTCCCAACTATTGGCATCACGAGCACGCCGAACAACTTCCGCAACCTTCTTGATCACCTTTGCAGGTAAATCAGCAGGTGGCGGGACTTGGCTTCCATCACGGACAACTTCACCTTCAATCACATCGTCTGCCGGGGCAGGATCTGCAACCTCTGGTTTAGCGGCCTGTTCGGGGTTTACGGTGGGTTCTGGCTGCTGATTAACCTGGTTAGAGGTCGGCAACGGCTCAGTTTCCACCACATCAGCAGCGCCCATATATCGCTCAACAACTTCAACTGGTACATCGTTGGAAGAGAACCCTTCCCCAGCGTCTGTATTGAGGTACTGAATCACTCCGTCCAGCTTTGAGCCGGTCTGAGGCCAGTATTTCCTTGCAATCTTGATAGCCGACTTCTTGCGCATGGAATCTTCGAAGTCAACCCAAGGGCCTTTCTTCTTGCGTTTCCACAGCTCCGAAGCATCGCGAGCAGCATTGATTTCATCAGCGGTAACCGCCTCAACGTGAACGCGGCCATCCGGCAGAAGAGCTTCGACGTAGCAACCTACAAACTCCCCACGATCAGCCTTCTTGTCGAAGGGGTTGAAGGTGTGGGTCGGGCTTTGTCGCTTCCCTCTGTACTCGAATTTGTCTTTCGAGTAGACCAATTCAACGATGCAATCACGGATCGCGCCGTCGTTCACAGCGACCTTGACCATGCCCCTCCAGGACACGTCCAAAACCACCTGCCCGTCTCGGGGCACCAAGTACGCAAGCTGTCGAGATTGATTAAGAGTCAATCCGTATGCCGCAACCTGGCTGAACGCATTTCTAAGGCTTAACGGGTTAGTAGTCGCGCACTTGCACAGATAGTCGTTGTTCATCATGGCCTGCGATGCAAACAGCAGCTCATTTTTGAACAAAACGTCAGTCTTCGACGACTCCACCAGCTTGATGAACTTATCTTCTTGCTTCGCAATAATTGCAACTGCGTTTTGGAAGTTATCGCTCATTTCATTTTCCTTTCTAAAAAGAAAACGCACCCGAAGGTGCGTTAATTCTTGACTGACTTCTGCCTGATTAGATGATGTTTAGAAGCAAACGGCTAATTGGGGCAAAAGGGATGTCGTCGTCGAAGCTGTCAAAATGCTGATCATGCTGTGGAGCAGGATCGCGTGGTGACTGACTAGGACGTTGTTGTTGCTGTTGCGGACGCTGCTCACGGGGTTGCCCTTGAGAGTTGTCGCGCTCTGGCCTACCACCCAGGAGCTGCATTCTGCCCTGCATGTCGACGATAATTTCGGTGGTGTACCGTTTGATACCGTCTTTTTCCCACTCTCGTGTTTGAAGCTTACCTTCGATGTATACCTGCGATCCTTTCCGCAGATACTCACCAGCGATTTCAGCGACTTTCCCAAACAATGAAACACGGTGCCATTCGGTCCTTTCGACTTTCTGTCCCGTTTGCTTGTCAGTCCACTGCTCACTTGTTGCAAGGCTGAGATTGGTTACTGCATTACCGTTCGGTAAGTAGCGAGTTTCTGGATCTTGACCACAGGTGCCAACCAAGATCACTTTATTTACGCCGCGAGCCATAGTATTTCTCCATTTAGATAGAACTACGGGGCGGCATTACCCCAATACGGGGGCAATAGCAGCCCCGTTGGGGTTTGGTTTTTCATGGGTTTTTGGTTGTACTTTTGAGACGGCCAACAAGCCGACCATGCGACGAAGCGCATGACTAAATCAGTCCACACATGTGGGCTGACTTAATCTGGGAATTCATGATGGTTGAGATTCAACCATGAGGCGCTGGGCCTGCTAGATGGACTGCAAGGCATGCAATCCGGATTTATAACGCCGAGCTACTCGACGTGATAGGAAGTCTGCAACAAGCAGAATCCAATGGCAAGCGGGTTTTTTGTCGGCGTTTTTCAGTCGCTTTTTCGTCCTGAAAACGGGCCATCCCCTTTTCTGTACAGAGGAAAATGATCCTTACCAGCCTCAGAGGATCAACCATGCACCACCTTAAATCTCTACTGCCGCTAGGCCTGGCCATTGGCTTGGCGCTCACAGCGGGTTGTGCCAACAAGCCAGAACCCCCTGCCCCAGGCACGCCATTCGAGGTCGCAAGCTACGAGCCCGACATGCGCGAATACCACACCAGCTGGGGGCATACGGGCCGAGGCGGTGCAGCATTGCGAAAACCCACCTATCAACCCGTTCTTGGCAGCCTCGATGTTCTCGAGACCCCGGCCGGGAAGCTTCACCCAGAGCTGCAAGCACGCCTTACAACGAACGATAGCGTTGCAGTCCCCTCATCCATGTTCCAGGCCAACTGTGCTGACTCTGAAAATGTGGCGCAGGCCTTTGCTCTTGGCCAACCCGCTGCAAGCGAGCGCATCGTCACCTTGGCCAACGCGGCCGGTTCGGTCGATGACTACATTGCCGTCCGGAACAAGCTCTGCAAAGGGGCTCAACGGTTGAGCTACGAGGAGTGGGTCATTCTCGTCGAAGGCACCCCGAAGGATGTCCCTCTTCACCTGAAACCGTCTTTTTCCCCCTCCTATAAGTGATCCGTCATGCCTAAATTCAATCCCACTCTCGCTACAGCCATTGGCGTTTCCATCGTGGCCTCTGCCGTTGCTATCGGTGTCTCTGTCCACATGGGTCAGAGTTACACCGACATCGCCGTAAAAAATGCCCTTGTGGAGCAGTTGCCAGGCGCGGTCGACAAAACCCTGAAGGATCGTGAAGTTGAGAAGATCAACGCAGCGAAAGCGAAAATTCTCTCGAAGTGGAGCGGCGCAGCTGACACCACCATTGAAGGTCGGCACATCTACGGCAGCAAGGACGCCCAGTTCACCTTGGTCGAGTTCGTTGACCTGGAATGCCCTTATTGCAAGCGCTTCCATGACACGCCAAAGCAGATGGCTGACAAGTCCGAAGGGCGCATTAACTGGGAATGGCAGCATTACCCCCTGGCCTTCCACAACCCCGCAGCGGAAGTGGCAGCTCACGCCTCTGAGTGCGTGGGCGAGGTTGCCGGCAACAAAGCCTTCTGGGCCTTTACTGGCGAATGGTTCGCTCGCACTCAACTCAATGGCCAAGGTGTCGAGGACGTAGAGCGTCTTGCGCAGGAGGTTGGTGCTCCCCTTGATGCCTATCGTCAGTGCATGGAAAGCGGCAAGTACCGGGCCTTGATCGAAGGCCAGGTGAAGAAAGGCACGAACATGGGTGTCACCGGCACGCCAGCAACGGTCGTAGTCGACAACCTGACAGGCAACAAACTGCTGGTGAAGGGTGCCCAAAGCACGCAGGTGCTACTCCAAACCATGCAGCAGCTGGTCAAAATGCGCGACGAGGCTCCCAACCAGGACAAGCTGGATACCCCTGCTGAGGGCGCGGCCAATGAGATCGGTGCTCAATAGGCTGGATGAATGGGCCGACCGGCTAGACGCCGGCGGCACTCGTGCGCTTTGGGGCGCTCGTGACGCCATGACCCAGCAGCTAGAAGGTCGGGTGGGCCTTTTCCGTGCGCTACGCAGGGCCAGTAGCTGGGATGAGGTTTTCGATCTCATCTCAGCCAACGGATACACCCTCATTCCAAACGGAGAGGATTTTATCGCCGCTGACATGAGCACAGGGCTGATGTTCTCTCTCTGGGATTGTGGTCATAGCCGGCTCGTATTTGAGGAGCGGCTTGGTCACTTCCCGGATTCACCTCCTACGAGTCGATGACTCCAACCCCGCTCCGGCGGGGTTTTTCTTGTGCTTGGGATATTCCAGAGCAGTGATGTACTGAGCACACCTCAATAAACGTATCAGGGAGATACGCCATGAACGATCTACCACGCATTGCATCGTTTCGCCAGTTGGACGAACACCTGAAGAAAACTGGTGTTCCACGCGACGAACAGATGATTCGCAACAACATCTACATTGCACCGCTTGACTGGTTTGCAATTGAAGAAGGCTTCAATCTGAGGCCCATCGATCCTGACCATGCCGAAGGCTTCGCCAAGTCTTATGAGCAGGGCCTGTATGTGCCTCCAGTCGTCGCAGAACTGAAGATCATCGACGGCAACCCTCGCCTCGTGATCCGAGAAGGCCACCATCGCCTCACTGGCGCTCGCATCGCAGATGGGCGCGGTGCAAATCTTCCAGGCCTGATGGTCAACGAGTTCAAAGGAAATCAGTCCGACGCTGTTGTGATGATGATCAAGACCAGCGAAGGCAAAGAGCTGCTGCCGCTGGAGCGAGGAGAAGGCTACAAGCGCCTGGCCGGGCAAAACTGGATTCCAGCCCAAATCGCCGATCGCATGAACAGGAGCGTCACTCATGTTGAGCGACTGCTGCTTCTCGCCAACGCCGAGGAGAACGTCAAACAGCTCGTTCGCGACGGCGCAATTAAAGCGTCGCCTGTCATTGATGTTCTGGTGGAGCTGCGAGGAACTGGGCAAGACCCATATCCAAAGCTGCTGGGGATGATCGAAGGAGCAAAGGCCTCCGGTCGTACCCGCGCAACGGGCTCAGACGCCAACAAGGCGCTTGGCAAGTTCAAGGTGACACCCAAGGAAGCCATGAGTGCGTTCAGCGCACTGAGCGGCCTTACAGGAAGCCTGCGCGATCAACTCAAGTCCGGGGGCGATGCGCAGCATGAGTTGCGGCTTGACTCGAAGGCGGCGGAATCGTTGCTTAAGATCCTGGAGAAGTATGAGGCCAGCCAGAACACGGCTGAAGCCTGAGGAGGCAGTAATGCTGCACATTGAGCGCAAGGTAGGGGAGTCGATTCGGCTCGGCAACGACATACAGGTGATCGTCACAAAGGCTGCGAACGGTACGGTCAGGTTGGCGTTTGAAGCGCCGAAAGAGGTGAAGATCTACCGCGAAGAGATCTACCAGCGCATCCAGAACGAAAAAACACCCTGATCACATAGTCGGTCGTTCGACTTCGCTTGGGATCGCCGCCGAAGACGGTAACCTATGGCTATCGAAAAAAGGAGTTTCACCATGAAGAACCGCAGTATAACGATTCGCACCGGGCTTCTCGCCGCAGCTATTGCTCTCCTGGTCGGGTGCTCTTCCTCGCCGAAGGCACCCACCGTACAACTGCCTGACCCGCAGAATGTGCCGAAGGAAAAATGGTCTGATGCGATGCACGTTCTGACTGCCATGAACATTTCTGGTCAGCGTGATGTTCCCCGAGAATTCGTTGTATCCGACCCGACCACGGCGACTCCTAGTACAGGAGGCTCGAGTGTGGCGGACGCTGCTGTTGCCGCAGGCGGCTATGCGTCGCCTCCTCCTGGTGTCAGCAGCAATGCAGCTCTTGGCCTAGGGGTAGGCCTCTTCCTCCTCGGCGGCTCGAGCGATCCAGCTCGCACCTACCAGACTGCCGCTTGGGTACCCAGCACGCTGGCAAAATCGCCCGAAGAAGCGTCTGCCCTGGTCTTGAAGCTAATTGAGGAGGCGCGAGTCAAAGCCTTTCCTCATAACCGCTCAAAACTCAAATCGCTGGTAGGTAAGTATCCGTCAGGTCACGGGAAGGCCTACGATAGTCCCGCAGCTTTCGTGAAAGAAACTCCCGTGCAATTTGCCGACAGAGCCACGCCCCCACCGAGCTTTATTAATGCCGCCGAGGCATATGGGCCAATCTTCATTCTCAATGAGCAGTACACAGTTGATGGAATAAAGAACGACATAACGACCTTGGAAGCCATGACTAAAATTTCCGAAATTCTGCCGGAGTGGTTCTACATGTATCACCCAGGCCAGAAGCTGCGAAAGAACTCTGTACCCGCGCGCATCATCAATAAAGGCCAGGCGATGTATTTCATTGGGAAATAGCAAACGCCGCCATTAATACAAGAAGCCCCGCACTTGGCGGGGCTTCTTTTTATCTCATATCTTCCTCAGCTTTTCTCTTCACCGCGTCAACATCGAAACCCTCTAGCCTCTGCAAGTTCCGGTCTAGCGTGTTGAGCCGCGTCTCACCCTGCGTTATCTGAAGTCTACTTCCACTTCCTGTCACGTCCTCAAGCGATACGGTGTTCGCGGTTGGCAGCCGCCCTGCAAGATTCAGCATACCGATCCACTCAGACAGATCCACACGGGACCAATCCATTTGCGCCATCTGAGCTGGCGTAATTCCTTCGCACGTAGGTGACTTCACGTCACCCCATCCCAAACCCAGTTGCTCACGGGCTGACTCTTGAATGATCCGGGCCACAACCGAGCCGAAGCAGCAATAGGCTTCTCGTTTTTCGACGCAAGAGCCAAGAGCTTCGGATGCGCAATAGCTGCCAACGAAGTGGCATTGCCGCGTTTCTTTTTTTGCACCCAGCTCGAATTCCTTCTGTTCGCATTCCCAGATGATGTTGATCAGCAGATCCACGATCACGTAAACCATGTACACCCAGCCGATGATGTTCACAACCATCGCAGCTTGCGACCCCAGACCGGTAACCGCGCCATCTGCTCCGGTGGCAAATACCGCGTCGGCCGCAGCCGTCGCCCCCATCTCAACCATCGCGTCATAAGCCTGCTGCATGAGCCATTGCTGAAGTTCGCTCATCAGGGTTTCCTGTACCGCGCCCTCAAAGCCCTTCTGGAACGCAGCAGTGGCGCTATCCACAATGGTGCCCCACTGGCCCTTGATAACCGAGGAGCCAACAGACATCGCCGCTTCAGTACCCGCAGCCCAGTACCCCGGAGCAAAGAGATTTCCTGTCCTGCTCAATGCCTCGAGCGAGCTGGTCATCTTCAGTGTATTCATCGTCAGATTCACATAGTCGAAGATGGACACGCTTTCTGGGGCTTCACAGCAGTCGACGTAGCCACCCAGCGCCTTCTTGCACTCCATAGCCTCGCCTTTGAACACCTTGCAGTCATTGGCCTGGTTGATATCGGTACCATCACCACCGCAGTCCAAGTCGTGCTCAGCAAACTGAGCAACCTGAAGCATGGCCACCGCATAGGCAAAATCGCCGCTTTTCGTGTTCGACGAGTCGAAACACTCACTGCCCATACAGCGCGCCCCACCAGGGCATTCGATTTGTGCCCCAGTGTTCACGATGGTTTCGTAGCTGGTGTCATAACCGCAGTCCCAGACCTCCTCGAAGGCATAGCACGAGCCTGTCTCGCCTTTTGCGCCATCAATACAGCCTTGAGAGATAAAACCACAGCTGGGATTCTGCTCGTATTGGGTGCAGGTATTCAGGTTACCGCCATCATTTGAGGGGCACCGCTGCACACCCTGGGCGTCCGTGTAGCAATCCATATTCCCCTTGTAGTAGGAGCACTCGGCGCTTACCTGGGCCTTCTTGCAAAGAGGATCAATGCTCGGGTGCGGGGATGGTGGCATGTCAGAACGGCAGATCTGAACGCCATTGGTTTCGGTACACCCGTTAGCATCAACTGCCGGCATAGAGGTGCACGACATCTGTGCGTTGGTGCAGAACCCATCCTTGATCATGTCGAACATTGGCAGGCGCTCTTCTGGGCCCCAGCCTTTATCAACGAACGCCTTTGCCGGGTCATAGATGATCTTGATGCGGGCGTAACCCTCACCACCACCGGTAACCGAGGTGCGGGTTTTGAACGTGATCACGTCATCATCGCTGCCGAACTTGTCAGTGATCACCTTGTTCGGAGCTACGTTCCAGCTTGTTCCGCGTTCGCAGCTTCCAGCTGTTTCCGGCGGGAAGACACCAGGTGTGTGCGTCCAAAGCATTTCGTCATTGAAAAGGATTTGGAAATAATCGTCGAAAACAGCTCTGTCGACGGTAGCTGAAATAATGGCGTCCTTGGCTATCACGCGGAATCGGGTGTACTCCTCATAGATTTTGCAGTTCCCGCTCCAGTAGTTGTCTCCTACCGTGCCGACCCAGATGTACAAGCAACCTGGTCCGCACGACTGAAAGTTTGGCTGCCCGGAAACGTATTCGATTACACCTACCTTGTAGTCATGCAGGAACTCAACGTTTCCGCCTTGATCCACGACGCGCTCACATGTTTTGTAATTGGCAACATGGGCGTTTTTCGTCACGTTCTCAAAAACTTCGGTAGAGGTGCAGTCCGCGAAGTTCTGCTTAAACCCATCCATGAAGTCAGGGGAACGAACTTGATCAGCCTGATTGAGCATAGGGTCGTTGGAGAGATCTACCGACATGCGGTTGCCGCTGTCGATCAGGGTTCGGTATGCCTCTCCCTCAGAGGACGATTCCGATTGGAGGCGGGTATTTGCTCGCAACCCGAGATCGATCGTCTTCACATCGTCGCCGTAGACGTTCTCGAGCGAGGCAGTGTCTCCAGTTTCAGGGAAAAGATCCTGAAGCGTGACGGAGGCGTCCCCACCATCGAATACCTGAAGTGCCTGCTGGCCTACCGATTGACCGGCCGCAGATCCTGCTGTCACAGCGTCGGCCCAGGCTGTGAAGGTCATGCTGTTGAGATACAGGCCGATCACGGTCACGTTGACCAGCCGTCTCAGCGTTGTTTTGAGTGGTTGTCGCATCGATCGCATGTCCAAAAATGGGGATGCTTCGATGCTAGGGGAAGGGTGAGAAATGATGGCGCGGTTTCAGGCAACAAAATCGCCTGAAAAAGCAAAGCCCCGGCTGGTGGGGTCACCGGCCGGGGCTCGCTGTGTTTTTGATCATGCCTCAGGCACTACTAAGACCTGGCCATCACTCGGGATCAAGCGATGAATCACCGCCCATGATTTAACGAACCGGGTATCCGGATCGGAGGACGAAACAGTTCTGGCGATCTGCTCGGGGACTTTGAACACCCGTCCAGACTCGACCATCAGTTCTTTGAGTTCTTGGCAGAATAGTGCGTTTGCTGCGGTCATGTTCAACTCTCCAGGTGTGGGTGATCCCCAGAGCCCTTCACACGGAAGGGCTCTGGTGGATCACCCACGGAGGGTGACCACGCAGCGGTCTAGCCGAAGCTAGACTTGAATCCGTTCACTGGGCCAACCCCTGAGGGAAGGCTCAGTGGGCCTTGATGTTCGTGCCGTGCTTCTTGTCGAGACGGTCAGCGACCACATAACCGATCACGCCGGTTAGGGCCAAAGCACCGACAACGCCTACGATTGCGTAAACAAGCATCTGCATCGAGTCCATTTCATTCTCCTTTCGGATTGCTCATCGCTGTAATCAAGGATACCACCAAATCGGCGATCATCATTACCACGCCAAGCACCAGACAGAACGATACGACAAGCGGATGCGTTCCTGGTGTAACGATGGAAACAAAAGCGGCTGCCAACAAGCTACAGCCAACGCCCATAAGTGAAGCCTTAATCCAGTCGAATAGTATTTTCTTGTACATCTTTTTTACTCCTCAAAAAGACGAGGAGTCCCAACGGGATTCCCCGTCAGGGTTTAATTATTTCCAACTCCGAGCCGTTCGGCTGAGTTAGAAGAACAACAATAAAGCCATTTGCCTGCGAATAAATCGCATAGGCAAAGTTCGATTTTTCTGCCAACGATGATGCGCTGCGAACAGCGTCAATTGCGTTTACATGAAACATCGGGACGACCTCTTACGAAGCAAAGACTTCCAGTAAAACCGAAAGCTTTTTGCCAAGAGCCTTATTGAATCAAAGCGCGTGACGTGCCTTGATCATTTCTGCGGTGTGAGACTGCTGAGCAGTTTCAACGCCTGCATCGAACGCCTTGAAGCCAAGTTGAATGCCACCAACAACAAGAGCGGTAAGGACGATGAGAGTTTTCATGGTGTTCTCCGTTAGCAAAAGATGCAGACGGAGAACCACCCTGGCGGGAAGTAATCTCCCCGCTGCGGGTTTTTTATGCACGCAGAAAAACCAATATCCAGTTGCCTGGATGTCGATAATTTGAGTGCTATTTTTAAGCCGGTTTGAAAGCGTGGCTCTGCTTTTTGTGACTCATCACATACATGATGAGAACACTGCCTGAACGCATACACGTTTCAGGCCTTGGCGGACATGCTCATGCATGGCGCTAAGTTCTAAGCACAGAGGGCTCTGTGCTGGAGGGGTTCTTGAGAGCTCGACCTGAGGCCCGCTCTATGCCTGCGATGATACCAAACCGATGCCCTTTAACAAGATGGCGAACCAAAAAAAAGGGTGACCCGAAGGCCACCCTTTCACACTCATAGCCCATTAGGTGAGAACACCTTGTGGCCGCATTTATTCCGGAAACGGTCAACAACCATCTCCATTGGCTCCTCCAGCTTTATCGGCTGGAAAAAACCTTCTCCCCGCGAGTGCTTCAGGAGGATGACGCCCCCTGATGACAGCTCCCATAGGTGAACCTTTGTGCCCCCTTTGGTTACCCAAGCCTTACGGCTTATCGAGGCCTGGCCTTGCAAACGAGCAGCTTCGAGGATCGCGTTCATCGACTTCTCCATACATCCATGCAGGGAGAAGCCCCGCGGGGGATTTCTCCCCCTTGGGTTGTGTTTTTTAGAGTCCTGAATATCTGCTTTCGAGCTTCAATTTTTCTGGCGAAACCGGGAACCAGTAGCAATCCCAATCCAGAAAAACGAATGCATCAGGGCGAAACTCAGGATCGATCTCCCGGACGAATCCAAGGATTTTCTTTCCCTGGATTTCGACTCCGTATCCATTTGTCACCGTCACGGTATCGCCAAGGATGAAGTCGCATGGAACAGGCGCGGCTTTTGCCATCTTTTCTTCAACAAACCGGTGCATTTTCATCTCCATTTTCATGGAGAACCCCGCCGGGGTTCCCCGGTAGGGTTATTTGCAGATTGCGTTGGCCAGCTCTTCAGCGTGCAGCAGAGCGTACGCTCTTCGCTCCTGGCTCATGTATGGCCAGCAAGAGCCAACTGCGTCCGAATAGCTCCCGAAGGCATCAATCCAGTCCCAGTAAATGTTCTTGCTGTCCACACGTCGCATTTGGTCAGCAGCCGGACGAACAAGGCTGAAAACCTTGTACAGCTCGCCACGCTCAACCGCCTGCTTTACAACCTGAAGCTCGCCTTCCGTCATAGCCTTGCGGCAAACCTTCTCGACGAGAACGCCGGCAGCGCGTTTCAGCAGCCTTTCAACTAGCTTGACCACCTGATCGTTACGAGTAACGAACGTCCTGGCTTCGCCGGCCTGGGCATCCTTATAAGCATTCATCTGATTCTCCATTTCTACGAAACGCAGAAAGGGAGAAAGCCCGTAGGGGGCTTTCCCCCTATCGGGCTTCTATTTACTTAACCAGTTCTTTGGCTGCGATTTTCAATGTGGTAGCGCGAACATCTTCGAAGTCGCACATCATTGCTTCACAACAGACTCGGGAGCTAAACGGATGAACTTCGTCCGAAAGTACCCAATCCATTGCTTCGCGCCAATTCTGCTCACTGAGCTGAGGATGAATGATCTGCCTCAGAGTGATTTTCAGCAGGTATTCCCGCATCCACTCAACGTAATCATCGGTGATTTCGTCTCGTGTCCGCAGGGCTTCCAACTCAGCGTCTGACATTTCCAGAATGTCGAGAAATCCAAGTTGAAAGACTCGCGCATGGCTTGCCTTTCTCCGTGGTCTCCGCTCAAACGAGCGGCGCTGAATAATTACTTGTTCCCCAAACAGATCCAGCAAGGGCAACGCAGTCGCAGTATTTTCCATTTCAGACCTCCTCAAACCGACAGAGGCCTCCCACTAGGGAAAGCCCCTAGTGGGTTGAATGGTTATTTGTCAGGCAGCTAATGCTTCGCGAACAAGCTCAAAGAGCGAGTTCTTGAGATTCGCAACCTCCCCAACAGCACGGTATTGGCTGAACAATGCTTTCAGGATGTGCTCATTGGCACTTCCGAAACCAAGTCCAATCACTTCGATGCCGCTGACCTCACACCGCTGAATAAACTCTTTCGCTGCATGAGTAGTACCTGCGTTCGGTTCCCCATCCGTTATGACGAAAAGAATCTTCTTCTCGCCCTTCGCACGAAGAACTTCAACAGCAGCCGGCCACAGTGCTTGCGCAAGAGGCGTACCGCCCTCCGACATCACACCAAAGCCACCTTCGCTTACCGCCCTGATCAATCGCTCTTTCGGGCTCTTGATCAGTGCGCAGCGCTCAACGCCATCGTTTGCCTTGTTGGGAAACGACATCGCGCCGGTTGTCACCAGCGGAAGTCCCTCCAGCGCGCTTAGCACCGCATAGACTGCGGCTTCGGCCTGATCCATCGCAGACTTCATACTCCCCGACTTGTCGAGAAGAATCTGGATTGATGCAGACTGACGCTCTGCTCGAGACTTACTTCTAAACACCCGCGTTTCGCCGCCTTTCATCATGGCGATACGGCCAGTGTCGATCCTCTTGCCCTGCCGCTTCAGCCGAACACGGCAATCAACCTGCGCCTGTAACAGCCCATTAAGGCACTGTCGTAGACCGGCAGATTGCTCGATGCCCAATTGCACACGGCGGACGCTCGCTTGATCGGATCGGTTCCTCCCCCTCCCATCCAGAGAGAATGGTCGGAGCGGATTACCGTCGCGCACTGCCTTACGGCCTAGCAACTCACCCGCCTTGTCGCCAACTTCCGAGATCAACCCTTTCAGGTCGGCTTCGGTTGCATCCTTGGCCTGCTCGCGCAGGTTGCTGGCTTCTGGGGAAGGTTTGCCGCTGCCATTGCTGGACTGCGAGGTTTCTTGGCCATCGTCGCCGGCATTGCTGCCGCTACTTGGTTGGGATTGGTCTTGCGGCTCGGAGCCGGACTGGCCTCCATCAGATGTTTCCTGCTTGGATTCGGGTTGCCCCTCCTCTTTGCCTTCATCACCTGCACCCGCACCACCGTCTTGCTTCTGCTCCTGCTGCTGATCGCCTCCACCCGACTCTTGCGAGTCCTGAGGAGCACCCTCCGAGCCTTGCTCGGGCTGCGGTTGCTCATCTTCCTGCTCATCCTCTTGCGAAGGCAGCAGGTCGATAATCGCGTCCACCAGAGCGAGAACATCTGTTGTGCTCTCGCACGTCAGGGTGTTCTTCACCAGGGTCAGGATCTGATCCGTAAGGTCAGCCCCAAGAAGGGTCTCCATACGGGCCAGGTAGGCTTTTGCTGGAACCTCAAGCTGCGGTTCCTGGAGTAGCCAGTAACCGCCGTAGAGAATTCCGTTGTGAATCACATGGAGCGCCGGGCAGTCATCCACCTGCTCAGGCCGAAACGGCTCAAGCAGAACCTTGCGGTTCAGGTAGCGGATGTCCGACTCAGTACCTGGGTACTGATCCATGCTCAATCGTTCAATGCGGATGTCCTCAAGAATGTTCAGCAGATTCTTGCGGAAGGGTGTCGGGCATGAGTCGCGAAAGCAGCCCATGTCTGTGTTGCGGACATGGGAGCATTCATGTGCGATGTACCCGAAGGACAGCGGCAGATCGTCCTCGGTGAAGGGGACAAATACGTTTTTTCCATCTGTCTTAGCCTGGATACCCTCAACGTGCACTTTGACGCCAGTTAGCTCGGCAAGGTGCTGTGCATAGATCGGCAGAGTGCCGACCAGGGATTGATTGCTCATCGTTTATCTCCTTTCTCGCCACCGCGAAAAGGAGTAACCCCGCGAGGAGGGCTACTCCCACGCGGGGTTTGTTTGTGATGTCAGAACCAGAAGGTGCCGAAGGGCATATCGGGTTCGGACGGATTGATTACGAGGGGTTCTTCAGACTGCTCCACTGGAACGGATTCAGCTGGTTCAACAACCTCGGGTGTTGCTGGTACTTCGTTGATGCTGTCGTGACAACTCGGAGTAGCTACGCTTGCGCTCAGCTCTTCCTCGACCATCGTTACGGCATCCGCGGGTACTTCAGCATCAGGTACAGCAACAACAGCGACAGTCTCGGCCGGGGCCTCGATCTCAACTGCTGTAGGAGCCTCTGTTTCAACACCGGCCGGGGCCTCGGTTTCAACTGAAGGCAATGCTGGAACGAAGGCCATCGATGCATCTTCATGACCGTTGGCAATGTTCAGGTTTTTGATCAGCCGCTTGATCGAGTCCTCATCAGAAAGGGCCGACACAAGGGCTACAACGCTGTTGTACTGAGAGCCATTAACCACCCCGGACTTGGGGAGAGCCGCAAGGACTTCCTCAATGTGTTCGGTTAGGGCTTTGACCTCACTGGACAGGAACATCAGGCCGCGAAGCTTGGCGTTGATCTTCCGAACAGTGTTCAGCGTCGTTTGTGTGACATGGCCACGAGTGGCCAAGCCTGTTTCAAGCAAGCGCTCGGCTGTATCTGCCGTCTCAGCGTACAGCTGATCTGACAAACCACGGACCTGCGTACCCAGCGTGTTAGAGAGGTGCTTGTCGCCATCAGGGGAAACACGGCATGCCGCGTACCCAAAATGCATCCCTGCATCTACCTGCGCCTTCGGTGTCACCGAGGTGCGGATAGCATCACGCCATTCTTGCTTCTCCCAGCCCTTGTCGATCCACTCAGTGATCCAGCGTTCGTAGTTAGGGAGAAAGTTGTTTTTCAAGTCGTAGAATTGCGATTTGAGCGCTTCCAGTCGGTCAACAACCTCCTGGATCTTGTCCTGGGAAACTGCATAGCCACCGAGGAACCGCACACCACACTCTTCCACCACCTTTGTAGCCTGCCGCTTGATCTTCTCAAACGGTTTCAGCTTCTCCGGGTCGATTACACGCATCGAGCCGAGTGAAGCCAAAATAGCAGGAGGAATCTTCCCCTCCAGCATTTCAGGTTTAAGCTTTTTCCGAGCAGTCCACAGATGGATACCGGAAAGATCGACCAGCAGTAGTTGGTCTAGGATTTTGATCTCATTCTGTTGAATGGACATTTCACGATTCTCCTTTCTCACATGCATGAAAAAGGGGGAATCGCGCCCGGTGGGGGAGATTCCCCCTTAGGGTTTTTACACAGCAACTTTCCAATCGCCACCAAAGACACTCTGGGCGATCTTACGAATTGCTGTCTTCTGAACTAAATCGCAGCGATTGAGCAGCGATTCATCCAGCGAAAGTTGAAGCGGATTAGCCGCGCCCTGGTGAGTGTATCCACAAGAGATACGCCCCCAGCGAAGCAATGTCCGAGTGGACATCGTGACGCTTAGGTAATTACCACCTAACCCTTGATGTTGATTACGAATGGAGTTCGCAACCTTCACCATGTTTTTCGCCATCTCTTTCGGAAGCATTGGCAAAGCAGATATCAAAGTTGCTACTTCGTTATCAGCCTCAAGGTACGGAACCTCAAACACTCGGAAGCGATCCAGCGATGCCAGGTTCTGCTGCATGGTGCCAGCATGTACTCCCGATGCATCACCCTGTCCCGCCGTATTGCCGCAAGCGACAAACCGGAAGTTGGCATGAGGCTTCACAACCTCACCATTGTTTTCCGCAATCACCAAGGGTCTCCCCTCCATGACAGCGTGCAGACCTACAGTTACTGCCGGATCAAGCGTGTCGTACTCATCGAGCACGAACACAAACCCATTACGCATTGCTTGGGTCAGCGGCCCATCCACAAACTTCGTGTTCAGGTCGCCGCTCACCGGATCAGTGACAGGCAGGTTGTAACCAGTAAGCTCCGGCATTTCCATCCGACTATGTGCCGAAACGGTGATGCAGGGCCAATTAAGATGGGCAGTGACTTGCTCTACGAGCGAAGACTTACCCGATCCAGTTGGGCCGAGGAGCATGCAGCTATCCCCAAACGGAGCGTAGAGCCAACTCATGAACGGCTTGACCAGCATCTCGCGGAAAAAATACTTCTTCTTCGGCGCGACGTGATGCATCCACTGGTGTCCTTCTGCAAAACCTGGCGCTTGCGCGTTGGTATTGAAGCCGAACTCTTTCATCTCAACTTTTGCATTGAATTGCATTTTATATTCTCCGTTCTCGAAAGCAGTTGCCCAAGAAAAGGAGAATCCCCATAGGGGAAGACTCCCCCAGTGGGCGGTTTATTTTGTGCAGGTTTACGCAGCAACTACCAGATCAATCACAGACAGGCTGTCTTCACTGGTTTTTTTGGTGAAGCTTACGACTGGTGTGAGCCCGTGATAAACCAGCTCGGCACACAGCGAATGCATCATCCATGGCGGGCAACTGACCAGAACGGTAGTTGTGCCAGATTTTTTTGCTTCAGCAAGGGCAATTTCGGCAAGACGCTCAACGCGCTTTGCAACACTTTCCTTGGTCGGCAACACCGGGAAGAAAAGGAGATTACGAATCTCCTGAAATTCCTTCCAACTCGTAAGATTACGAACCCCGAAGGCTTCGAGTTCACGGGTAGTTTTAAACTTGGTCAGATTAACGACTTCGTTGGTATTGCTCATATTCTCAACTCCAGTTTTCAGAGCGGAGAAATCCCATACGGGTTTCCCCGCATGGGTAGGTTTTTAAGCTGATTAGAGTCGCAGCTAACGACCCGTGCCAGGCACGGACAAACATCTACGCTCATGCGTGGATGGTTGATTCTGGGGGGTAGCATAGGTCAGACGGACTTATGCTTACTTGAACAGCCCCGATCGGGACTGTGAGGGTTCTTGAGCTGCAATAGCGCGCAGCTTACGCACCTTTCGGTAGGGCCATGATGCCTATTTACAGGGATGCCTGCAACCCTCTGGGATCACGCAAATTTGCGGTCAAGCAGGCCCGGAGGAGAAAGAAAAGCCGCCCTTAGTCAGCCTTGGGCGGCTCGCTTATCGTGCTTCTGGGCCGGCTCACATCAGGTGAGGAATTCCATGGCATTCAGGCTTGCTTTCCGTGCCGGTCGGGCCTCGACACAAGCGTCAAAAATCAAAATCAAACGGCCATAAAAAGTAAAAACCGCCAGGCCCCTTCCGGAACTCGCCACCTGCGGATTTACCAAGGTCTGTCAGGTAATGCATGGTATCTCGAAGCTCGAGGTATCCCCCCGCAACAAGCCGATCCATCAGGTCTTTCGTCTTGATGCCCATTTTTGCAGCCAACTTTGCAGAGGTGAGCTTGGCCATAGCGCCTGAACCACCATCAGCCTCATCGGTCGATGCCGATGCTGCCTGAGCAGCAGCGCCACCGCCTTCGACCTTGACGACCATTTCCATTGCAATACGCACCTCATCGCTTACACGGACAATACGCTGAGCCTCGTCGTAGGCATCGCGGTAGCACTCCGAGTCAGCCTCCCGGGTCAGCAGGATGCCCATCTCGTTGTTATTGACCTGGCTGAACTCGTAGAGGTTGAGGCTCGTGATGATGGCCACTTCTTCGTTGAGGTAGCACTTGGCATGCAAATTCTTGCAGAAGCTCGTGCGAACGAAGGTCAGGGCCTTGAGCCAGTTAATTTCCTGAGGGTTGAGCTCGCTCTTGCCGTAGACGATCCGCACGTCAATCTTCATGCGGTTTTTGTCTTCCAGCAGCTCGCGGATGCGATCATTGATTTTGAGGAACGGGCTGATCAGGATCAGCCGCTCTTTGGCGTTCTTGATCAGCTCCTCCAGGTAGTAATTGGTAGCGCTGGTGTTAAGAAACTTGGGCATATAATTTCCTTGACTTCGTGAATTGCTCGGGCCTAATGCACCCGCGATTGCATGCACCATAAGTGCTCAAACATGGCCACGGGCTCCATCCCAGAAGGATTTTAGATGGAAGAAAAACGCTGGGAGCAGGATCAGCACTAAGCTCGCTACTACAGATAGGGTCACCACCGTCACCGCGCCGTTGAGTGCATGCCACATGCCGATCTCGAGATAGCGCGTCCCCAGATCCGCTGCCTTGATGATGAACGCCATTGCTACGCCTTCTCCTTGGAATGGGATCATCTGGAGCAAGAAAATTAATCCGCCGAAAGCGACCGCGATGATCGCGAATCCCTTGAGACCCAGGGCGGTATCGGCTGTGCTTGGGATGGCGTGCATCGAGATAACCAGGACGAGTAACGCCAGAGCAAACCCCTGCAATGAGCCAGTACCCAAGTCGACGATCGCGGTAACAGAACCGGTGGCCACAGCGCCGATCCAGACAACCAACGGCACCAATCCCTGGTCGGGAAGGCTCTGATCGTATGATGTGCCAAGGGAGATAACGGCGATTGCGCCCCCGGCCAACAAGGGCGCTATGCCCTGAACAAGGAGACCAATCGAGTTGCGCAGAGAAAACGGGCTGTAGGAAAACTCGACGTAGCCCAGCTGCCCAGTGATTGCATCCGGTGCGAATAGAGCAAGCTTCCTGATTCGCAGGCCGAAGAGCAGGCATGCAATCGCGTGCGCCATTTCATGTACAGGCCCGCCGATGATTCCAGTGTTCCGATAGACGATCCACGTCTTTACCGAAAACTGTGACACCAGCTTACCCCAGACAAAAATCGCGCCGGCCGGCACCAGTAAAAGCGCGAGATAGAGGTAGATCATGCGCGCTGCCCCGCTGCTGCTTCCATCTCCCGCTTGGCCTCAGCGTGACTTTTTTGGATCACGACCTGGGTGATGCTGTTGATCACCAACACCTTCTTTGCTCTTGTGGCTGCGACATAGAGCAAATTCAACTCATCAACCCGCTGATCAGGGGTGATCTTCTCTTCGTCGAAGATGTCTGGGAAATCTTCTTCCAAGACAACCACATCCCACTCCAGCCCCTTCGAGCGGTGGCAGGTGCTCACAATCACATCTGCATCAAGAGGATCATCTGTTGAGTTGCGGCGTAGCGCCGAGATCAACTTCGGAATGTCGTTGTGCTCCTTGAGTATCCTGAGCATCCGATTCATCTCGGCATCCTTCGACTCCTCTGCCGCTTCGGCAAACCCTCCAAAGTCGCTGAACTGCCCGAAAAGGCGCTTGTTGCGGATCTCATCCTTGCGGCCGACCTTCAGATGGTAAACATCCTCGAGGTCGGAGATTTGGTATGCCTCAATCCCCCCGTTCCAGTAGACAACTTGGCCGTCAGATACAGCATCAATGGCCGTCATGATCACGCCGATCACCGTGCGGTTGAGCACGGTGTAGTGGTTACATCCAGAGGGCAGCGATGTCGTCACTTTGTCGCGGGCACCAAACCCAACCAGGGGACGTGTTTCCCCTTGCTGTTTGAGGATCGCATTGGCTACGCCGGCAATCATCGGCCCGAACCGGAACGAGTTGGTCAAGAACATCGACGCCGCGCCCTGCACAATCTGCGTATCCAGCGCGTTCTCAGCCCCTCGCCAACGGTAGATCTGCTGCCATTTGTCGCCGACAAATATCTTCCTCGCCTTCTGACCAGCGACCAGGGAGGCAGTTACGGGGTTACTGTCCTGCGCCTCATCGAAAAGGATCACGTCATATGGCAGCTGGGGATTACTGAGCTGGAAGAGCTTCAGGTATGCGTCATGCTGGCAGGGGAATTTGCTCTCGGTATCGATCATCTCGTCCCAGAGTTTCTGGGCAGAATTTATCGTCCGGTCGAGGTGATCGGCTCCGTGCTCCGCTGCCTCTTCCTCGCTGAGCGCAGCAAAATAATGCGCCTCACTGATTTCTTCGTCAGCGCTCGAAAGGTAGGCATTGAGCACAGCGATAGCGTCTCGAACATCTCCCCAGTTCCGTGTTTTGAGGAGCCCGGCAGCATCCGTCAGACGGATATTCCCGAGCTTGTGCTGATAGTGTCGGCCAAACTGCGGCCAGGCCAACTGGTGGGATGTCTTGCACACTACGTTTTTCGGAAACTTCTCCGCGCCTTCATCCCGGATAGCGCGGTTGTACGCCAGATAGAGCATGCGCAAGTGGCTGTGATGGTTGGCATAGGCAACAAGCGTTGTCGTCTTGCCGCACCCGGCATAGGCCTTCACCACCAGATGGTCACCTTGGTATTCGATGATGGGGAGCTGTTCTGCGGTCGACTTCATTGAGGCGACTCCATTCTGTTTTTTGCACATTTGCCGCCGTAGACAGACAGCGCTGCTAAGCACCAGAACGAAAACACGGCATCAATCAGGTCGCCCATTGGTAGATGGCGAACAACCAGGGCTACCGGCTCTGTCACCACCAGGAACGTCGCATACCCTGCAACGGCATGCATTCCGAAGGTGCGTAAGGCCGCTGCAATGAGAAGGGCAAATAGTGCGCAAGACACCAAGCTATGCGTGGAGCTGGAGCTTGGGGCGAAGTGGGTACAGGCGACGACCATGCCAACCGCTACTGCCATCAAGCCAGCAGTGTGACGACTGGATATCGAGCGCAGCTCTTCGCCGCTGTGCCTGAACGTCAGAATCATGACCGCGTGCGAGCCGATGCCTGCCAGGTAGTCAATGAGTGGTGATCGGCATATCGCCGGAAGATATTTTTCGCTGGGCATGTGAGTCTCCTTAGGTGAGGAGATCGTTTCATGCAGGTCGCTGGGAAAGGTCTGGTTTCGGGCGGTTTTTTGGTCTGAATTACGCAGACGCCGCCCCAGATCGGGGCGGCTGGCGGGGGCTTACTGGTTGACGCGATCCTTGAAGGACTTGCCAGGGGTGAACTTTGGCTTGATCGAGGCAGCGATGGTGATCGGAGCCCCGGTAGACGGATTACGGCCCTGACGCTCGGCCTGCTTGGTTGACTCGAAAGTACCAAAGCCCACGAGGCTAACCTTGTCGCCGCCGGCAACGACATTTTGAACCGTCGAGATGAGGCTGTTCAGCACCTCTCCCACGGTTGACTGGCTGTGCCCGCTTTCGTCGGCAATCGCTTTCACGAGTTCTTGACGATTCATTCGCTTTTACTCCTTGGTTGTTGAAAATCGCATGGGTGTTAAGTCCCAGCTGAAAGCAGTGAAACATGGCTCTGGTTGACATCCTCCCCGGCCTAAACGCCGGAAGATTCCCTCTACAGGACGCTCATGCCCGAGCGCGAGAATGTTCCTGGCCGCGTTCACATCGCGGTCGTGAGTGACACCGCACTCACAGATCCATTCCCTTATTCCAAGCCCTGCGATACCTCTCGGCCTGCTGGCGGGCAATGCACCGCAACAGCTACAGGTTTGGGTGGTGTACGCCTCGTTCACGACCCTGAAGACGATGCCTGCGTGCGCGCATTTGTAGGCCAGCATCGTTTTCAGTTGACCCCAGCCGGCATCGAGCACCGACTTGGCCATGGTGGTTCTGACGAGTTTCTGCGGGCTGACATCGCCCACGATGATCATGTTGCAGCGCTCGACCAGCGAGCGGCTGAATTTGTGCAAGGCATCCTTGCGCCGATTGACGATCTTCGCGTGGATGGCCCGCACACGAGCCTTCTTGTCGGCACGCTGGGCTTTCGCCAGCCTGGGCTCCAGGTCGCGGTAGAAACGGCCGTTCTCCAGTCGCTGCCCGTCGCTACAGGTGGCCACGTCCTTCAGGCCCAGGTCGATGCCAACTGCCCCTTGCCCCGCTGATAGCTGGGTATCCAGCTCGACGACGACATTGAAATACCAGCGGCCTCGAGCGTCTTCGCTGAAGCTGCCGGAACGGAAGCGGTACTGGCCCAGCCCGTAGCTGTCCCAGACCTTGAAATAGTACCCGTTGTGGTAGATCTGGCCATTCTTCCAACTGGCAGCCGCGGTGTTGAACGGCACCCACCCGAGCGACCGCCGCACACCACCAGACTTGCGCCAGTTCAGCCTCGCCTTGCGATACTGCTTGCGCCGGGTGACGTATTCAGCCGCGACGTATTGCAGCGTCTGGCTATGCAGGCCAAGTTCCTTACCTGCGCCCTTGGTGTACGGATGCAGATCAAAGGCAGACAGAAACACCCCACGCTCACGGATTGAGCGATGGCTGAGTTCATTCAGGTAGTTCCAGACGAAATTCACGCTGCGCGCCATCTGCCGCAGCAGCGGGGCGTGCTTGTCTCGAACGCGAACTTGGAGGGTCTTCGTGTGGTTCATGGTTCCACTCTGCCACGGCTTATCTAAAACCCAAGGGTCGCTACGCGGCACGCGCTATTCAGCCCCAGCCTGAACGCCAGGGTTTTCCGCGCAGCCTAGATAATCCCAAGCCGCCGGCTCACCCGAATCGGCGTTTGCTTTTGGCGCGACGGACGTTATAGCCCTTCACCCAGCTTTTCATGTCTTCACTCGGTGGTTTGGGTTGCACGGTACCGATCCATGCGCGATCTGGCAGCTCTTTCATGTATGCCTGGTATGCGTACTGAGCCCACCCGTCTTTCTTGCCGGTCTCACGGGCGTACCCAAGCAGCTCGCAGAAAGTGTGCTGTTTACTGGTCGGCCCGAGCACTTTGCGTCGATCGTCTAGCTTCACCAGTTTGCCGGTGGCCACCGCCACCCCATCCGGTATTACGATTTCGTTGCCACACTTCGGACAGAGCAATCCGCTGAAAACAAAGCTGCACTTCGGACATGGCTTGGTTTTTTTCTCCTGATCGCCTTTGTCCTGCGGGCGGCGGTCAAGACGCTCCCCTTCCCCATTGTCCATGGCGTCGGGCACCTCGTCCGTTGGCTTCCCGTTAAGCAAGAGGTTCCCGGAGTGGTCAATGATAATGCAGTCGATTTTTCCAGTTTCAGGCGAGAGTCGCAGCCCGCGGCCAATCATCTGGTAGTGAAGCATCAGGGACTTGGTAGGCCGCGCTATCACGAGGCAACTGGTCGAGGGGTCATCAAACCCCTTGATCAGCATAGCCACTGAGACCAAGACCCTTATCTTGCCCGCCTTGTACTGGCGCAAGATCTCCTCGGTCTCATGCGGCGGCATATAGCCATCGATATGAGCTGCGGCAACCCCAGCTTTTAAAAACTCAGCAGCGAGCTTCTTGGAATGCTGGACGTTGCAGGCGAAAACCATTGTTTTGCGGTTTTCACCCAGTTCTTTCCAGTGCGTTACCACGTCACCAAGCAGCTTGGCGTCACCCATGACCGTGGCAAGCTCGTCCTCGATCCAGTCACCATTCGGCTTCGTGCTCACCCCCTTCAGCGAAGGCACGGAGGGCGCGTAGCACTGTGTAGGGACAAGGAAACCTTGGTCTGTCAGCTCGGAAAGGGAGATGCAGTTGACCAG
Organism: Pseudomonas sp. PS01299; assembly: GCF_029960145.1. Classification (NCBI taxonomy): domain Bacteria; kingdom Pseudomonadati; phylum Pseudomonadota; class Gammaproteobacteria; order Pseudomonadales; family Pseudomonadaceae; genus Pseudomonas; species Pseudomonas sp. PS01299. The sequence goes on from NZ_JASCPO010000001.1 coordinate 90,102, forward strand.
TCTGTCAAAGATGCGGCCCAGGCCTCGCCGCCATGGGGTAGCACTGAGCCCAATAACTGGCACCTTGTTCCGCCGGCACCACGTGATCAGCTCAATGTGGGCTTCGTGGATGACATGCGCCTCGTCAATGAGAACAAGGTGTGGTTTGTGGTGGTTGAGCATGTAATCCAGTCGCGGACGCAAGCTCTGGATCGTTGCGACCTGGATGGGCTTTCGGTAGTCAGTGCAGGGATGGTCTGACTGAATTGCACCGGCGACCAAACCATCTTTGTGGAACCGCTCAAGCGTCTGATCGAGCAGCTTCACGCTGTCGACGATGAACCAGGCCCTCCGGTTCTTCGCCTGCGCACCGGCAATGATGTGCTTGGCCACCTCTGTCTTACCGGAGCCCGTTGGACTCATCAGCATCTGAATGATCGCGCCAAGGCTTATGCCCTTGCGGAGTTCAAAATCCTGCTGTTGTTGGTAGGGTCGGAGCTGCATCGAGGTTTCCCGCTGTTAGAACTACAGGTAGGAAACCATCGCTTCGAAATAACCCAAGTCAGGTGCTCGATCCGTGGGAAGGAGACGGCAACAGAGCGCAGCCAGATTGAGGTGGATATTTTTTCCTGCTAAAGCGTGCCGATACAGGCCTTCCGTGTTACTCGCATCTCGACTTGGGTTTTCCGGCCGGCGTGCGACTGTGCTCGACAGTGCCTGAGCTTTCGCACAGGCGTCGACGCAGGCCAAAAGATAGGAGCCATAGATGGATGACGTAGGAAAGGCGCGTGCTCGCAAGTTTGCCGAGTCGCTGCGCGATGCAAGCTGGGTTATCGATGACGAAGCAGCCGGTGCACGAAATGCCGTTGGATTCTGGCTGTACTCATACAACCTGGTTGCTGGTCCCCGGCTCGTTGGTCAGCTGACGCTGGATGGCTACCGAGCAATGCAGGGCGGTGAGGATCTGAAGAATCTTGACGGACTTCAGCCCGCTGATGTTCTCGGCGCGACCCTCAGCGCCTATGACGCTCTGCCGCAGCAGAGCCGCAATGCTCGGGAGTCGCAAACCGTCATATCAGCGCTGTCGCTATACGCAAGCTCAACTATGACCTGGCAGGCGCTGCCGGCTCTCAAAACTGGAGCCCACCAACACTTCATGGTGTTCGATTGGCTCACGGCCTCCGGCAAGAGGATTTTTCGCCCCGCCGCCGCAATCACCGGTTCCGTTCTTGCTCCTGAAATCCTGACCGACTTCAGTAAGCAAGTGCTCACCGCCCATTTGTCGAAACACCCCCACGAAACGCCTTACTAACCCCCAAAACTACAGGGACTTTGCTCATGCCAACACGCGGTTGGATCTTGGGATTCTCAACGATCGTGAGAGAAGGAGGCAGATCAACCTATACGGAGAACCATTTATGCAGGTCGTCACGCCCCAAGCCCGGCATCAGGCTGGACTTACCCTCAGCCTGGCCATTGGAGTTACTGGCTCACCACAAGCGCTTTCTCGACTGAAGGCCAAGCTCGAATTAGCTGTTGAGGATGCTTTGCAAGATCTCTCCCAACAGGCCAGCAATGAGCTTGGAATTGAGATCGGTCGCTGCAACATAGAAACGTCCATCTCCCAACCAGAGCGCGACGGTTCGGCGGAGCAGCTGGGAGTCCCCTCGGGGTCTGCATCCTCAGCTCCCCTGAAAGCAGGATCATGCCTGTGAGCGCCGCATCCGCCGTGACACATCACCTCGAGCACGAGCGCTTTGTAGTGCGGGATATCTCTGACCAGTATGAAGCTCCGACCTTTGACCTGATTTTCCGAGACCAGGAGCACGGAGTTGAGCGTTGCTCCGACAGCGTGTGGAGTTCGCACGAGCAAGCCTCGGTAGCAGCGGAGGCACTGGAAAAGGCGGATCGCCGTCCAGTTCACTGGGGTGTGTTGAAGAGCCTCTAAACGGGGGCCCATAGAACTCAGGCGACCATTTGTGTCGCCTTTTTTTCGCGCTGTCAGCCCCTACGACTCAATCCGCCAGGTAGCCGGCCGTATCGAGGTGACTTGGGTTTTTCAGGCATGCCTATAGCGTGGCCAATGCAACGCGACCGAAACCGAGGAGAAAAACACCGCACAACCGCAAACAGCGTAGCCCGCTTTCAGGCGATAAAACCGCCTGAAATCGGGACATTCTTCAGCCAATACCTAACAAACTATCCGCCGACCAACCACCAAGGATCATCAGTATGCAATTCAACAATTTCTCATCCTCCTCCAAATCTCCCCTGGCTCTCGGCTCGATTGCCGTTGTGGCCGTTATTGGTGTGGGTCTGCTGCTGGGTTCGTTTTATACCGTCGACGAGAAAGAGCGCGCAGTAGTCCTGCGCAACGGAGCCTTTATGGAGGTGGCAGATCCTGGGCTGCATTGGAAAATCCCCTTCATCGACAGCGCCAAAGCGATCTCGATACAGAACAACGCCACCAAGTGGGACGGCTTGCAGGCGTACAGCCGTGACCAGCAGGCTGCAACGCTGTCGGTCTCGGTCAGCTGGCACGTGCCGGCAGGCGAGGTCGCGGAGGTCTACAAGGGCTACGCCGATCTGGACGGCCTGCTGACAAGGGCAATCAGCCGCCATGTCCCGACACAGGTAGAAAACGTCTTCGGTCAGTACACCGCCGTCAACGCCGTACAGCAACGGGGCAAGCTGGTTGCCGATATCGCCGCCGCAATCAAGGGCGCAATCAGTGGACCGGTGGTGATCGACAGTGTGCAGGTCGAGAACATCGACTTCAGTGACGCCTACGAGAAGTCGATCGAAGAACGCATGCGCGCTGAGGTTGCCGTGAAGACTCGCGAGCAGCAACTGGCCACTGAGCAGATCCAGGCGCGGATTGTCGTCACCCAAGCCCAGGCTACCGCGGATTCGGCACTGGCCGCCGCACGTGCCGAAGCGGAAAGCATCCAGCTGCGCGGTGAAGCGGAAGCAAAAGCCATCGACGCCCGCGCCCGCGCCCTGGGCAGCAACCCCGGCCTGGTCGAGCTTACCAAAGCCGAGCGCTGGAACGGCGTGCTGCCTACCACGGTACTCCCAGGCGGAACCCTGCCGTTCATCGACGCCAAGAAGTAATCCTTCCTCCCACACAAGAAGCCCGCAAGCCTGACCAGCTCGCGGGCTTTGTCATTGAAAAAGGAATCTACCAATGTCCACAGAAATTCCCTCTTCCGGTATGCCCAAGCTGGCCCTGCTAACTCAGGCTGAAAAGCTCATGAGCATTGTCATCGCGGCGGCTGGCTTGCTGATCTTCGCGTGGCTGGCGATCTGCGTCCTCGCATCCGCCTGGTTGACCTTCCAGGTGCCGATCACCAACGAAGATATGCGGAACGCATCGTTCCTCAGCCCTCGAGTTGGTCTTTACTGGCATGGCTCCGTAATGGGGGGACTACTCGCGCTGTATGGGCTAGGGCAACTGCTAAGTCTGCGCGTGGCCGGCTTCTTCCTGATCGTGCTGGGCATGTCCTTCATCTTCGCAACGTCCGAGGTAAGTGCTCTGCGTCAAGGCATCTTGGACGGTGATATGAAAATCGGCTGTTTCAGCTACGAGTCACTGGAGTGTCGGAAAATGCTCAAGCTGCCAGAGGGTGACGGACAATCCATCTACCGCAATCCGAGCCAAAAGAGAGGGGGTGGTTACGCGCCATGGTATGAGCCGATCCGGGCACATTTGCATACCAAGGTTACGGCGCTGCTGCCAAACACCATTCCCGGTGTTGCTTTTCTTCAGAGCCCGGTCATCGCCGCGTTTCATGTCGGCAAACTACAGAACGTAGTGGAAGCCCAGCGCAGCGATGTATCGAAATTCAGGGCCTCGGTAACCCAGTAGACATGCCGGTGGCAACGGAGAGAAAAATGCACCGAACCATACCCAGCTGCACCTTCTTATCGCGCAGCGAGGCTGAAGCATACTCGCCAGGCCCTGACTGCCATCTGATATCGATATCTGATGGCCTTGAAGATCAGGCCTGCATCGACGAAGCACGCTGGAAGAGCGTGAGCTACCACCACTTCATTGATGCTGGCTTTGACGAAGAAGTCATTGAGATATACGGGCCAGATTTTGAGCGGAATTACGTCGATTACCTGCTCAGCAGCAAGGCTGACGTGCTGCGGGAGCGCATACGAGAAATTGCAGATAGAGGGGAAAATATCGCTGTCAATTGCCAGGCCGGCCGATCCCGCAGTGCCGCGGTTGCTTTGTTTATCAGCAAACATCATGGGTACCAGCTGCATAAGCCGACCCCAGACGCAAACCAGTGCGTCTACCGGATGTTGGCCAACGATGTTCGCCTGATGGCAGCCTACCGTGCAGCATGCACCCCAGTGGAACCAGAAGCGCCGAGGCGAAGCCTTCTCTCGGCAATCAAATCGCTGTTCTCCTGAGAGAGCAGAAGACCGCAGCGAGTCATGGTAAATTAGGCCCTGGGCAGCTTCATGGTAGAAGCTACGCTCCCAAGGCACTCCTCCCCCCTCCTGTCTCGTCTGTGGTGTCGCTGAAGCTGCTCGTTTTATTACCGGAGCCCGCCAGGCTTGCCCTCGGCGGGCTTTTCTTTGAGCAACGCACTGTCGCTCCACCAGCCATTGGGTTTTCGGCTAGCCGCAGTACGCTCATAGCTGAATCTTTTGTCACCCACATGCAGTCAAGGAACGGATCATGAATGTTGAAACAACGCGAGCGGCTTACATCGAAGATCGCCGGCAGACAGAGGCCGAGCGCAAGGCCCGTGCCGCCGAAAAGCTCAAAAATCACCAGTACACCTGCCTGGTGAAGCAGGCCGACGTTGAGGTCTGGCGTTGCAAGGCCGAGAGCACCACCGCCTATGCCTTCGACATAATGATGACCCGGTTCGGAATCGCCGTTGTCGGCGATATCGGCGACCTGACGTTCAGTGTCGGCCTGGGCTATGGCATATCGTTCCTGGCGGGCGATGACGTCACTTACTACCTGCACACCAAGCTCAACGAGTCCCACAAAAAGCAGGTATTCAGCACAACCCTATTCCGTCAGGTGCTGGTGTCGAGCATCTGCAGGGCGTTGCATGACGAGTGCTCTGAGGAAATTTGGGACACCCTGCCGGCGTGGGCTCAGGATGCTGATCTGGTTCGTGGTTCGCACTGGCAGGAGTTTCGGGCGCTGACCCTGATTCATCGCCGCGACCTCGATAATGGCGATGATCGCTGGATGCACTGGGACGACCTCTTTGATACTGCCGAACAGATCGGCTGCACCGAGGAAGCGCACCAGTTCATGCGCGACAATGCCGAGGTGCTTTGCCTGGGTGAAGAATGGTACGAGCACCGCATAACGAAGACCTGCGACAGCCTTTATGCTCAGCTCTACATGATCAACCACGCGGCCAAGGCGATCATGTCTCAGGCCGATCAAGCGGCCGCTTGACGGAAAACGCCCAGCCCCCCAAGCCCCGACTTCGCCGGGGCTGAGCCAGTAGAAGAGCCTAATCCAGAGGATGAGTCATGGTTACAGCAGCACACTATGTCGCAAATGCGAAGGAACTGTTGACCGATTTTGGCGTGCACCAAGTCGCTGAAGGCGTGTGGTCATTGACTGACGTGCAAACGGCCAGTGAAGCCTACATTCACCATTCCCAGCAGCCGGCAGCTCTGGCCGCATACGCAGCTGTGAACCCTACGTTTGCTGCTGGTCGGTTTCCAAGCTACGCCCTGGTTGATCTGGTCGACAAGATCCCGAGCATGGATTACGCAGAGTATGCGGCACTAGCCATCGTATGCGGTGCGCAACTGCCATCCTTCGATGGTTCCGATGCTCGAGCACGCATCTTCGGTCATGCTGTTTGGGGCATCGTCGACAAGTATCAGCTCCAAGGGTGTTTTGAGCGGCACGATCAAAAATACCCAAGCAATGGGGATCACTACAGCATGCGTCCCCGTGGCTATGACTGGGCCGGTGACTGGAGTGCGATCCCGGATGCACTCAAGGCCATGCGCAAGTCCTATCGCTCCATGACTCCTCTCCAGCAAGTGATGACGCTGACAATCATGCACCTGTACCGCCAAGGGAAGGACAAGATGTTCCTGACTGGCGGCTGCCCCACAAAGATCCACGCGGCCGAGGCACTGAAAATTCTTCGCGAGCATTCGGCTCTGTCCGACTGGGGTCACCTGGTCACGAACTACGCCGGCTGGTAAGGAAAACCGCACCAGGTACCCCCCAAGCCCAGCCCTAATCGAACTGGGCCGAGGCAGCTGAGAGAGGCGCGATTTTCGCGCCCGCGAAAGTGAAGGAAAGGAATATGGCCGCCAAAGCATCTGATACCCACCATCCACTGATCGACGGCCCTTGGCAGGGCGGAACGATGAGTTTTCGCCGAAATACCTTTTGCGTCGATATCTGCGAAGGTGTGGAAAATCTCAATGATATGGCACTCCCAGGCACAGTGATTCAGCAGGGCTGCACTCGCCATCGGTATTACCTTCAGCAACAAGAAGGACGTTCGGTCTGGAGTGTCATTGAGCCGCCCAATGCTGAGGCTATGGCAGCGAAGGAACTGGCAGATTTTCAGGCGTTTCTTGATGCACCCGAGCACGCAAAGGCGTATTGGTGACGCAACCCTTCAAGTGAACGCAAAACCCTACCAAGGCATGCTTGGCCAACTGCTCGTTGCTGGCCGGGCCGTTTCTCCCCACTACTGGATCGAGCTTGGGATTTACCGGGTCGACTACCGCGCCCGGATGTGGCTCGGCACCGATCCTGAAATTCCCCACGGCGTTTTTCCTCTGGATGGGAGGCCTTCAGCCCAATACACCGGCATCAGGGTGCAAATTGATCCCCTGCCCCCTTCTGTCTACGAAATCCTGATCATGCCGCCGCTTGGCATCGCCCCTCCCGTGGCTCGTTGAGTCTGGTTGGGATTCCCAGCTCATGCCGTAGCCTGATGGCATCTCCTGGATAACTCGGATCGCCATATGTCTTACACCACCGCCACCATCACCGAACTGTTTGGTCTACGCGACAAGGTAGGCCTTACAACCGCTTCGGGCTTCAAAGCTCGTGTGCGCTTTGTTCAGCTGGCCTACCGCCACAATCTCGTGCATGAGATCACCAGCTACCAGTTGTGGGATCGTGGGTTTGAAGGGCTGGGCGAGCGTACTTTTGATACCTGCTTCGAGATGGGAGATAGTCCCGAAGTTATCGCAGAGCTGATCCGTGACGCGCGCACCCACGGCTATGCCGGAAACATAGAGATGGAGGTAGGAAATCCCGACTGCTTCGCCCGTTGGTGCGGCTACGCAGACCGCCAGCAAGAGCTTGCATTTTGAGGACTAGCACCTAGAGCAATCTCAGCCCGGTTCGCCGGGCTTTTTGTTGGCTTGGGATATTCCGGAATGGAAATAGCCTGAAGGCATCTCCCCCTCTGACAACAAGGAGTTGCCTCATGCAGTCCCCTTCATTCAAGTCGAGCTATTTGCCGGAATACCTTGCATGGCTCATGTTCCTAGCCGGGGTGGCCAATGCCACGCTGATCTGGTCTGGGGTGTTCGCAGCCGCGCCTCAGGCCTTCCTGCTGCTTTTTGGCGGGCTTTTCGGCACCGCTGGCATCGCACTCCTCGGCTTACTCATGTTGGCCACCTGGTGCGCCCTGGGGTTGCTGCTGGCCGCTCTTACCCGCCGGGCGCTGGAGTGTCGGTCATGAGATTCAAGAAGTACCTGCTACGTCAGGAAAAACGCACTGTCACAGAGCGAGTCAACTACCCCGGCCTGAAGGTCGGAGCTTGTGAAAGCAGGCTGGGTTGACCAGGGAAAGCGGTATTAACCCGCTCCGTTTGCACCAGGTCGAACCGACCCACCCCGGAATGCTTCCTCAGTTCCGGGCACTGGAAGGTCGGGATCATGCTGGCGAAAGGTAAAACGCCGAAGATTCCGACCGCCGCGACAGCGGGAGCCGGGTGCAGACATTCCCGAGGGGAGCGAGCCGCAAGGCTCCGTCACCAGGCCCGTAAGGGCATAGTTCAAAGGAGGATCGCCGTGGCGGTCTATGTGTTGGATAAGACAGGCACGCCGTTGATGCCATGCAGCGAGAAGCGAGCGCGATTGTTGCTGGAGCGCGGTCGCGCCCGCATACACCGGCAGGTGCCGTTCGTGATCCGTCTAGTGGATCGGCGGCAGGCCGATAGCGCGCTGCAATCGCTGACGCTCAAGTTCGATCCGGGCAGCAAATTCACTGGCATTGCCTTGGTACGCCAGAAGGGCCAGCGGGTGTCTGTTCTCTCACTGATGGAATTGGCCCATCGGGGCGCAGCGATTCGCCAGGCCATGCAGCAGCGGGCGGCGTTTCGCCGTCGCCGCCGTGGTCAGAACCTGCGCCACCGCACACCGCGCTTCGACAACCGCACCCGGCCGGAAGGCTGGCTGCCGCCAAGCTTGCGCCACCGGCTGGACACCACGCTGGGCTGGGTCGGGCGGATGCGTAACTGGGCTCCGATCAGCGATCTGGCAGTCGAGCGGGTCAAGTTCGACATGCAGGCCATACAGAACCCGGAGATCAGCGGCGTCCAATACCAGCAGGGCGAGTTGGCCGGCTACGAGGTGCGTGAATACCTGCTGGAGAAGTGGGGCCGCTGCTGCGCCTACTGCGACGCTGAAAATACGCCGCTGGAGATCGAGCACATCGTTCCGCGCAGTGCCGGCGGCAGCGACCGGGTGCCCAACCTGACCCTGGCCTGCCGGCCCTGTAATCAGCGCAAGGGCAACCAGCCAGTCGAGGTGTTCCTGAAGGCCAGGCCAGAGCTGCTGGCCCGAATCAAGGCGAAAGCCAAAGTCCCACTTCGGGATGCCGCCGCCGTCAACGCCACCCGCAATGCCCTGTTCCGTGCCCTGCTGGATACCGGCCTGTCGGTCACCACGGGCACCGGGGCGCAAACCAAATTTAACCGACGATGCCTCGGCCTTCCGAAGACCCACGCGCTCGATGCAGCCAGTGTCGGTGAGATCAGGGCCATCGAGCACTGGCAACGCCCCACGCTGGCGATCAAGGCCACCGGACGCGGCGAGTACCAGCGCACCCGCCTTACCGCCCACGGTTTTCCACGCGGCTATTTGACCCGACAGAAACGCCATTTCGGTTTCCAGACCGGCGATCAGGTGCGCGCCGAGGTGCCGACCGGCAAAAAGGCTGGCACCCACCAGGGTCGCGTCGCCGTGCGCAAGACCGGCAGCTTCAACATCCAGACGCCTGATGGCGTAGTGCAGGGCATCCACCACCGCCACTGCACCCTGATCCAGCGAGCCGATGGCTACGCCTATTCCGACACCCCGACCGATAGCGCCCAACCCCAGAAGGAGGCAGCGAGAGCAGGGGCGCGCTGAGCGCGCCGCGCTATCCTCGCCGTTCAGGCAAGGTTTCTCGCCGCAAAATGATGAAGAAGGCCTTTGAGCGCAAACAGGCGCGGGAAGCTGAATCACTGCCACTCTTCGGCGATCAGATTCGCGAGATCCAGCACAGCTGGGAAGAAGAAAAGCGTCTGCGTGACCTTCACGAGGGCAAGGTCACCGACCGTATGCGTCAGAACCATGCCGCCGTGTGGCGTAAAGCACGAGCTGCGTATTTCGCCTTGAATGCAGAGACCCGAGCCAAATGCCGTGCAGCCTGGAACGCCTGGGTAGGCCCGAGCGACCCGCTGTACCTGATCTATGTCGTAAACCAGTTCAACGGCGTAGGTGCTGCCAGAGAGGCCAGAATGGCCGCAGACCGGCGGGCCTTGAACAGCCGAATCATGGCCCGCCTTCAGGCTCAGCCTGAATTGCTGTGAGAAGGTTTGCTGTGGCTACCTGCCGGCCGGCTTCTTCTTGACCGGCAATCTCTCTACGTTGGCCGAGTGCTCAATCGCTATTTGACGATGGACAAACTCCAGGAATTCTTGCGCCGTCCGGTGTTTTGGCTTCCAGCTTTCACACAAGCTAAGTGCGGCCGCGATGTCCGCCTTTGGACTCCCACTCTGCCGATAGTCGAGGGTTTCAGATAATCCGCGCACGATGTCTGTATGAGCGTAATCGACGTAGCCACCCAGTGCCTTTTCCTTGAGCGCTCGCTGTAGTCGCTCCTGATACTGACTTGTCATGGTTGGGACATCATAGAAATCCAGGATGAATTTCTCCTGGTGAAGCGCCATCGCCAGCGTTGTAATCCGTATTGCGTCCTCCGCCGTTGCCTGGGGCCTCCGGAATGCAGCTCTAACCTCGGCGTCAATCAGGGCCTTGCGAGCTTTAAGCCGAGCCTCCCTCTGCTTCTCCTCCCGGCGCTTGATCTCTTTGGCGTGCTCAACACGAATATTGATCGAGCGGACGATCTCCCCGGCCTTTCGGATGGCGTCAGCCTCCTCCGGCTCGAGGAGTTTATGCAGTGGGCCTCCCAACAATTTCTGGGTATGCGGATTTAATGGTTGATATGTGAAGTAGAAAGCGGAAGGGAAAACTAAATCCACAACGGACTAAATGGTTGATAGCTAACCGTGCCGGTCTTTCCAGATCCCCTTCCCTATAGCCATATGTAGGGAACACTTGAAAACTAGGCATATCTGTCTTGACAATAGCCCCGGTACAAGAAGCGGGTGTCGTTGTGCTCAGCCAGCCTTTCTTCGCCAAAAGCAATATTGCCACGAAGAGTGGTAGCCTACGGGCTCAGTACCTCCCCAGTTGGGTCATCGCCCGGCTAGAAGGTATTGAGGCGGCTCGGGGTGCATTGCACCATGTCGCGCCGGTCGGCAAGATGGAAGACTACATTGAGCGGATGTTGCGTAATGTCACGCCCTACTTGAACGAGGTGCACTGACCATGCATATCCAACCTACTCCCTTGAGGTCACAACAAAGCTAATGATCGATCTACTTGTTTTCCTCCCGGCATGTTTCGCACTGAACCTGGCGTTCGGCCCCAATAACCTCGTTGCGATGACACACGGTGCGCAAAAGGGCGTAGGGTTTTCCTTTATGGCAAGCACAGCACGGCTTGCCGTCTTCGTGCCCATGATTGCTGCTAGCGCGCTTGGTTTAGGGATGCTTTTGTCTGCTTCGGCGTTGGTCTTCAACGTGATCAAGATCGTTGGTGCCGCCTATCTGGTCTGGATGGGCATCAAGCTCCTCAGAACAACATCTGGCTCGACTAACCTAAACGCAGATGCAATGAAACCTTCGCTTCGTAAGGCATTCCGTAGTGAGGCGCTGATCGCCATCAGTAACCCCAAAGCAATCCTCATTTTCGCGGCATTCTTCCCGCAATTCGTGGATATAACGAATTACTGGCTGAGCTATGCAACTCTTGGGACGGTTTTTATCGCGCTAGAGGCCGTTGCAATAGCGATATATGCGTCAGCAGGGCGTTTTGCAGCAGCTTTCGCAGCAAACAAGCTGCACTGGTTTCAACGCGCCTCAGGTGGAGGAATGATTGCTTTCGGCATCCTGCTTCTTCTTAGTCGCCAACCTTCGCGTGTTGCCTAGGTTCTTAAGAACGCTTTAGCCAGTTGCTAGTCGTCTTAAGAGAATAACGTATGACCGAAATGCCCGACAACATCCTGCACCTGCCCTCATACCAGGTGCTGGGCTGCAAAGCCACCGACGATGAAATGCACTTCCAGGTAGACGCGCCCGATCCCATTGCTTGCGAGGAATGCGGGGTGCAGGGTGAGTTCGTGCGTTTCGGCAAGCGTGATGTTCCCTATCATGATCTGCCCATCCACGGCAAGCGGGTCACCCTCTGGGTGCTCCGCCGCCGGTACATCTGTCGGGCCTGCGAGGCTACCTTCAGGCCCCAGCTACCGGAGGTGGTGGACGGCTTCCGCATGACACTGCGGCTACATGAATACGTAGAGAAGGAGTCCTTTAACCACCCCTACACTTTCGTGGCGCAGCAAACCGGATTGGACGAGAAGACGGTACGGGACATCTTCAACGCCCGCGCCGCGTTCTTAGGCCGCTGGCACCGCTTCGAAACGCCTCGCATTCTGGGCATCGACGAGCTGTACCTGAACAAGCGCTACCGCTGCATCCTGACCAACATTGAGGAGAAGACCCTGCTCGATCTGCTGGCCACTCGCCGTCAGGACGTCGTGACTAACTACCTGATGAAGCTGAAAGACCGGCAGAAGATCGATATCGTCAGCATGGACATGTGGAATCCATATCGAACGGCGGTCAGGGCGGTGCTGCCACAGGCCCGCATCGTGGTCGATAAATTCCATGTGGTGCGCATGGCCAACGATGCTCTGGAGAAGGTGCGCAAGGGGCTCCGGAAAGAGCTGAAACCAGCCCAGATCCGAACCCTCAAGGGAGACCGGAAAATCCTGCTGAAGCGCGCTCACGAAGTCTCAGACCGGGAGCGGCTGATCATGGAAACCTGGACAGGCGCATTCCCGCAACTGCTGGCTGCCTACGAGCACAAGGAGCGCTTCTACAGCATCTGGGACGCCACCACACGACCCCAGGCAGAAGCCGCCCTGGACGAGTGGATATCCACCATCCCGAAGGGCCAGAAAGAAGTCTGGAGCGATCTGTTTAGGGCGGTGGGCAACTGGCGCGAAGAGATCATGACCTACTTCGAGACGGACATACCTGTCACCAACGCTTTCACGGAGTCCATCAACCGACTGGCCAAGGACAAGAACCGTGAAGGACGAGGTTATTCCTTTGAGGTGATGCGGGCGCGAATGCTCTACACCACGAAGCACAAGAAGAAGGCCCCGACTGCGAAGGTCTCTCCGTTCTACAAGAAAACCATCGGTTACGGACTGCCAGACCTCGCAGAGGAGCTCAACTACGGGGTCGATCTATCAACCATCTGAGGGTAGCATCAGGTTGGTGAGGGGAAGGTGCCCCATCAACCATTAAATCCGCATACCCCAATTCCTCCGCGCAGGCATCGACCATCTTGGGCGCGACCCGAAACGCTAGCTGAACGGAACCAACACCAGGTGCAGGCACCGTCTCGGGAAAGAGGCCACCCGCTGGTTCGCTCGTCAGAACAAGGATATTGCTGCCAACCTTGAACTCGACCCATCCATCTCCTGCAGCCTGGCGAAACTCAAGCTGCATGATTTCTTCGTAGAATTTTCGCATCGCGGTCATGTCGCGGGTATAGATAATGGTGTAATCCAAAGCGCGGATTTGGTTGAGTGCGGATACGGTCTTACTCTGGGAAAATGCTTTCGTCGGATTAGCCAAGATTGCCGAACCAACAGCGGCCATTGCGATGCTCTGACGGCGGGTTAATGGAGTCATAGATCATCCTCTGTGTCTTCTTGGGTCTGTGATACCCGTCGCGTCCTGAGAGGCCCCCAAGTTTCGACTGGCCTATGAACCCTTTGCGGTGATGCGGGCTTGATGCGCGATACCAGACCGACTCCATGGCGTTGATCAAGCTCGTTCTTTCAGCATTTTCCCAACCGTAACGATCGCATCGATTGCAGGAACGAGTTGCTGACCTAGATCGGTTAGGCTGTATTCCACCGTGGGTGGAGAGGTCGCCACGACCGTTCGGTCGACAACCCCCTTTGATTCAAGCTCTTTCAGGCGTGCGCTCAGAACTTTGGCTGATACCGGCGTAATGTCTTCTTTTAGCTCGGAAAATCGGCGCGCGCCTCCGCTGAGGTACCAGATGATGTTGGGGGTCCACGCACCTCCAATAAGCCTCATACACTCGTTCAAAGGGCAGTCGGGATCGTGGGCCGGAGACCTATTTTTTCGTCGCTTCAAAACTGTCAAAGCACGTCCTTTCCGTGGTTACCATCTGGAAACTTCAAAATAAGAGTAACCTGAGGAAAGCTAATTACAAGATGTAACGTTGGACCTATCTAGTCTGCATCTGGTGCGTAACTCGGATGGAGGCAAACTCATGCAAAGCACGCAAACCCTGGATCTGCTGAAGATCAAACATCCTATAATTCAAGGCCCTTTTGGTGGCGGGCTTTCGACCGTGGAGCTGGTTTCCACCGTTTCTAACCTCGGCGGCTTGGGGTCATTTGGTGTGCATTATCTGGAAGCCGAAGGCATTCTGGGTGTCGCTTCTGAAATCCGGGAGAAGACCAGCAACCCTTTCGCGCTGAACCTTTGGGTGTCTGATCACGATCCAGAGGCACGGGATTACTCCACTGATGCCTACGATCGGGCTTGGCGCCTATTTGAACCGCTTTATCGTGAGCTCAACCTTCCCAAACCAGAGCAACCGCCGCGGTTCCACCCCAGCTTTGAGGAGCAGGTGGAGGCAATCCTTGAAGCACAACCGGATGTGTTCAGCTTCGTCTTTGGAATACCGCCAGCCCGCGTGTTGGCAGATTGCAAGGCCCGGGGCATCACAACAGTGGGGGCCGCAACAACATTAGCCGAGGCGCAAGCGCTCGAAGCTGCAAATGTCGATGTGATCCTCGCCACAGGGTTCGAAGCGGGCGGGCACAGGCCGTCCTTTCTGGACCGGGCCGAGGACAGCTTGATGGGCACCATGCCGCTTACCCGTGTTATCTCAGAGATGTGTTCAAAACCGGTCATTGCGGCGGGTGGGATTGTGGATGCCGGGGGCATCGAGGCGGCGTTGTCCCTCGGTGCGGGGGCCGCGCAATTGGGCACGGCGTTCCTGGCCTGCGCGGAATCCGGCACGGTGGATCAACATCGGGCGGCACTGTATTCGGATCGCTCTGCCAGTTCAGAACTGACACGTGCCTATACCGGGCGACTTGCCAGGGGCATGTCCAACCGTCTGATCAAAGACATGCAGGCCGTGGCAGCTCAGCTCCCGCCGTTTCCAGTCCAGGCATGGTTCGTGGCGCCGCTGCGCGCAGCAAGCATCGCTGCAGGGGGTGATGAGTTCCTCTCGCTCTATGCAAATCAGGCCGCACCGCTTCTGAAGCACAGGAAGACCGCCGATCTGATGGCCGACCTGATCGTCGGCATCGCGTGAGGCCGTTCCCAGCTCAGTTCAACCCCTCTGAAATCATGGAGCCTAAAATGAAACTCTACTATTCCCCCGGTGCGTGTTCATTGTCCCCGCACATCATCCTGCGCGAGGTGGGCGCGAAATTTGAACTCGATCTCGTCGATCTTCAGACCAAGAAAACTCAATCCGGCGACGATTACCTCGGTATCTGCTTAAAAGGCTATGTTCCAGCGCTGGCGTTGGATACCGGCGATGTCATTACCGAAGGTGTGGCTATCATTCAGTACATTGCAGACGGCGTTCCAGAAGCCGATTTGGTCCCTCCGTCCGGAAGCATTGAACGGGCCAAGCTGCAAGGCGTTCTGAATTTCATTAGTGCCGAGCTTCACAAGTCCTTTTCACCTTTGTTCTCAGCGACAGCCTCCGAAGAACAAATCCAGGCGGCTCCTGCCAAGGTGGGCAAATGTTTCGACTATATCGAAGCGCGGTTTTCAGATAGCCGCACACACATCATGGGAGATACATATACGATTGCGGACGCCTATTTGTTCGTTGTGGCGCGGTGGGCGGGTTTTAAGGATATCAGCTTGGATGCCTGGCCTAAGTTACAGGCCTATCTGCAACGGATCGGAGATCGACCGGCCGTGAAGGCCGCAATTGAGGCCGAGACGTCCGGCTAGCGTAAAGCGGAGGCGGCTCAGCGTATGAGGCCTGGTGCGCGTTCGATCATGTGTTGATGGAATACGCTGATGTGTTTGCGCTGAGCCGCCGCACCCTTCTGGAGAATTCACTTGTCGGTGGGGTCGGAGCCGATCAATTTAGAAGAGAGCGGTAATCGCGGGAGAGAGTCAGCGGTTGCCTTGGAAGGGACCGTCAGCCGCACAAACCACTGGCTCCGCGGACTTAACGCTGTACTGCGTTTGCAACGGTTTACTGATTGCAACACTGCGTCAGTGTTCTGAGAGAGCTGACTAACTGTGAAGCACGTCTTCGTCGAGCGTTTGCGATTTGGCTTCGCGCCAGTCGCTGACCCGGACGGTGATTTTTCCAAATGGGCCGTGTTTGAGATGTGCGAATGCGTCTTGCACATCTTCAAAAGCGTATTCCTTATCGACTACCGGATGGATGTCATTGCGCTGAACAAAGCTGATCAATCGCTCAAGCGCGCGTCGATGTCCGACCGAGACTCCTTGCAGTCTTATTCTGCGCAGCATGAACGGAATCGCACTGATCTGCGCATCCATCCCGCCGAGGAAGCCGACAAGCGATATCTGGCCCTGTGGCGCAGCTGCTGTCAAAGATCGGGCAAGGTTATCGCCGCCGATCAATTCCAGAATGTGATCGACACCGGCACCGTCGGTCAGTTCGATAACTTCTTCGGGCCAGTTTGGGTGGGTACTCGTATTTATACCAGCCCAAGCACCGAGCTTGAGCGTCTGGGTGAGTTTGTTCTCACTTCGCGAAGTAACGATTACGCGTGCGCCGATCGCTTGCGCAATCTGCAATCCGGCAAGTGCAACGCCCCCTGTGCCCTGGACGAGAACGGTTTGACCCTCTCGGACATTGCCGGTTTCGGCGAAAGCGAACCATGCCGTCAGTGCTGCTACAGGGAGCGTGGAGGCCTCCGCATCCGTCAAATCACTTGGTACTTTGACAGCTGCCGCTTCCGGAATGACGATGTATTCAGCAAGCCCACCAGGCAGAGGTCCGCCCAAAGACAAACCATGGGTGAGCATCGACCGCGGCGGTTGACCGTCAATCCATTCGGTCCAGAAGTTACCAATCACCCGGTCTCCAGGCTCGACGCTTGAGACGTTGTGCCCAACGTCAACGACCGCACCACAAAAGTCCGAGACAGGAATGAATGGCATGTTAGGCCGTTCCGGCAAAAGTGCCCCATCGACCACCAATTTGTCGCGATAATTCAGCGAGACTGTTCGTACACGTATCAGAACTTCCGTCGCAGATGGAATCGGTCTGTGTGTTTCAACCATTTCGAGGTTGCTTAGGCCGAATTCCCTGAGCGCCCACGCCCTCATCGTTTTCTGTTTCATGAAATCTGCACCTCACGATTGCAGGTGATCTGTTGTCGATCACGTGACATCTGGGCACAGCCTATTGTATATTTCATATAGTTAGTTGGGAATTCTTATCCTATCATTTGCGAAAAAGGATCGTGAATTTATGCGTCTCCTCCCGTCTATCAGCGTCGAAGGCATTTCTGCGTTCGTCTACACGGTAGAGATGGGCAGTTTCACTGCAGCATCACAGGCCTTGGGCCTTTCAAAGTCTGCGGCAGCAAAGAGCGTGGCTCGGCTTGAAGAACGCCTGGGTGTACAGCTTTTGCTGCGCACGACGCGTTCGATCACGCTTACGGATGAGGGCAAAGTCTTTTTTCTGAAGAGCAAGGAGATTCTTGAAAACATTGAAGCTGCAGAGACGTCGATGAGTTTGCGGCGCAGGGAAGTGACGGGCGTTTTGAGAGTAAGCTTGCCCGTTTCTTTCGGGCGACTATGGGCTGCTCCAGCGCTTTTGGAGCTTACGACTCAATATCCGAGTTTGGTTCTCAACTTGTCTTTCACGGATCGTTTTGTCGATCTGGTTGAGGAAGGCTTCGACCTTTCTGTGCGGATCGGCGCGTCAGATGACAGCGCCACTATTCTCACCAGAATGCTGGCGGAGCAGACGTCGATCCTGTGTGCAGCGCCAGCCTACATCGCGCGTCACGGGACACCCGACAAGCTGGAGGATCTCGCTTCGCACCGATGTATCTTCTTTGAGCATGGTGGGCGCCTTCTCCCTTGGCATCTCGTTACTGAGGACGGTGACATGGTCGAGCAGTCATACGCTGGATGTTTGACAGTCAATCACGGTGAGGCTCTTCTGGATGCCGCCTTGGCAGGGCATGGCATTGCGCGGCTATCTACTTGGCTTGCCGGTGAACACTTGCGATCAGGCGCTCTTGTTCCAGTGTTGTCTTTTTCGGACATGGTAGACCGGAGCATCAACCTATTGTGGCCGCGACGACGTGACCATGCACCCAAAATCCGGGTCGCGATTGATGCACTGGTCGCGCGTTTCGCATCACCCGTTCCTTGGGGTAGATGACCGCGCCCCAAGGCTGGTTGAACGTCAAGCAGCGGCTGCACCGCGCACGAGGCTTGGCGCGCGTTCGATCAGGTGCTGATGGAACGCGCTGATGTGTTTGGGATAGGTCGCTGCACGGTTCCAAAGTGCGTCAATGCGGATCAAGGCTGGATGCTGTGGCGCCAGCATGACCCGACAAGTCTTATCCCGAAACTCCCTCGAAATGCGGGAGCCCGGCAGAATGGTGGACCCGATGCCCAAATCGGCCCATTCCTGCATGACGTGATAGCTCATCGTGTGCCCGGAATACTCCTTCAACTGAAGATCCGCGCTGGAGAAAAGGGATCGCGTTGCATTGGCCAGACCGCATCCGTCATAGGATAGAATGAACGTGTCATCTGCGATCTGTGAAAGTAGGACGGCACCCTCATCAACCTGGGTCATGGCAGACGACCGGGCTGGAAGATATCGCAGCTCTTCTGTGTAAATCTCGGTGCTGAAAGTGCTGCGCGCCGTGGGCTCATGCGGCAGAAACGGGCAGAGCATCACATCAATCTGCCCCTTTTCCAGACGGGCATCCAGATCATCCAGAAAGCACTCCTTAAAGAAGACATCGACATCGGGAAATTCTGTTCGATATGGAGCAATTACCTGTGTCAGGAGGCGCATGTCGATCAGCGGTGACAATCCAATACGAAGCAATTGATGTTGTGGATCGAAGAAGGCTTTTGCCCGGGCCTGCAACTCTCCTTGCGACTGAAGCACTGCATCGATCAGCGGTAAGACGTCTTTGCCAAAGGCGGTCAGGTTCACTTTGCGGGTTGTGCGATCGAACAGGGCTCCGCCGAGTTCTTCTTCTAACTGCGCAATCCCATTGGAAAGGGTTGGCTGGGTGACATGGCATCGTTCAGCCGCCTTGGTGAACGAAGCTTCGGCCGCAGTCGCTGAGGCATATCGGAGCTGGTTGAGGTTCATTTATAGCCACCAACTATTGGTCATATTCTGAGATGCAATTTCTCTATCAATAGCCTGACCGCTACAGTCCATGCAACCCTAGTCTAAATTTGAGGTCTGCCATGAAACTCTATGACTGCACTGGTGCAGTGAACCCACGTCGCATCAGAATTTTCCTTGCTGAGAAGGGGATCGATATCGACTGCGCTCAGGTCGATGTCTTCAAGGGCGAGCAGTACAGTGAGGGCTTCACCAAGCTCAATCCGCTCAAAGCCGTACCCTGCCTCGAGCTCGACGACGGCGCGGTCATCTCTGAGGCTGTTGCGATTGCCCGTTACTTCGAGGCTACGCAGCCTGAGCCGTCTTTGCTTGGCAAAACACCGAAGGACCAGGCTTTGGTCGCGATGTGGCAACGGCGGGTCGAAGAAGGCCTGGTCGGGGCGGCCACGACCTTTTTCCATCACGCCACTGACGGTTTGGGCGAGGCGGATCGCTATCGCAATAAAGAATGGGGCGAGGCGAACAAACCGCGCGTTGAAGAGACCATGCGCTGGTTAGACCAAGAGCTGGAGGGACGGGACTTCGTCGCTGGCGACACGTTCAGCTTTGCCGACATTACGGCGCTCTGCGGTGTCGATTTTGCGGGTCTGTTTGGCATTTCGATCCCGGCTGACTGCACGCATCTCGCGGCGTGGCACGCGCGCGTCTCTGAACGTCCGACCGCCAAGGCCTGAAACTGATCAAGGAGAAATAACATGAACGATTCACAACAAAAGAAATCTGCGATCATTGCCGGTATGGCGCCGGGCTTTGGAGCAGCGATTGCAAAGACGCTGATCGCGGATGGCTACAACGTGTACGGCCTATCCCGGAAAAGCAGCCTTGAGGGAGAAGACCTCGGCGCGTCTTACACCCACCTGCCTTACGACTTGAGCGATCAGGCGCGTGTCGAAAAGGCGATTGAGCTGATTGACGGGCAGGATGGCCCTGCAACGGTGCTGATCTACAACGCGATGCAGCTCATCCCGAAACCCTTTCTGGAACTGACACCAGAGGAGTTCCAGGCGTCTTGGGTGTCGACCTGCTTCGGTGCAATGATCACGGCGCGGGCCGTGCTGCCCGGCATGGTTTCTGCAGGTAGCGGCACAGTGATCTTCACCGGCGCAACAGCGGCTCTCAAAGGCAATCCGCGCTTTGCAGCCTTCGCATCAGCGAAGTTCGCGCTGCGTGGCCTGGCACAGTCCCTTGCCCGCGAATTTGGCCCGCAAGGGATCCACGTCGTGCATTCCGTGCTCGATGGCATCATCTGGGGACCCCAAGCCCAGGAACGCTTCAACATCAAGGAAGAAGATTGTCTCGACGCTGACGCGATCGCGACGGCCTATCTGCAGCTGATCAATCAATCCCCCAAAGCCTGGACACATGAATTCGACATGCGCCCTGCGACTGAGAAATTCTGAGGACTTCATCATGACGTACAGTGTACCAGAGAGTGTAAACACTGATCTTTCTCAACCGGCCATCGTTCATTCTGCTGAACAAGAGTGGTCGCCTTCTCCGACAGCCGGGGTTGACCGCCGCTTTCTGGAACGCGACGGGGCCGAAGTTGCCCGGGCAAGCTCGGTGGTCCGCTATGCGCCGGGAAGTGCGTTTCCGGAACACACCCATGACATGGGCGAAGAATATCTGGTGCTTGAAGGAGTGTTTTCTGATGGTGACGGGGATTTCCGCACCGGGTGTTACGTGCGCAACCCTCCGGGCAGCAAGCACGCGCCCTTCACGAAGGATGGATGCACGATTTTTGTGAAGCTGCGCCAGTTCCAAGAAGATGATCGCCAGACCGTCCACAAGCATATTGACGACCTCGCATATGAGCCAACCGGAACGGACGGTCTGACCCGCGCGCAGCTCCATCAGGATGTGTCCGAGACGGTCGTTTCAGAGAGGCTTGCGCCAGGAACCAATTGGGCTGACCGCGGCGATTTTTCCGGCGAAGAGATTTTCGTCATCGAAGGGGAGCTGCTTTACGGCGACACCCTATGCGGCGCGGGCACATGGCTGCGGTTCCCGGCTGGGGCAGAATTGCCCATCCAATCCCCGTCAGGCTGTCGCATCTGGGCCAAACGGGGCCACTTGGGGCATCTCACCTGATCGGCCGGAAAACGCGCCGCCCTGAAATCGGGTTGCTAGAGCGACCCGCATTTCAGGCTGATCTCGTCATCGAAAGGAAACAATAATGACTGAAATCCACTGGATGGCTGCAACTGGCCTCATGACTGCCCTGTTTTGGATGGTCTATGTCTTGAACCGCTTTGCCGTAATCGGGATACCAGCATCGCTGGGAAATCCGAACCCTGAGCATAAGCCCTTGTCGGACTGGGCGCAGCGCGCGACGGCGGCCCATCAAAACGCGATGGAAAACTTTCCGATCTTCGCGGCTCTGGTGTTGGGAGTCGTCGCCCTGAATTTGTCCTCTAGCCTCACGATCACACTCAGCATGCTCTACTTCTTCGCCCGTCTGGCGCACTTTGTCGTCTACACGCTGGGTATTCCGGTCGCTCGGACATTGACCTTCGTCCTTGGGTGGATAGTCCAAGTGGTTCTGGCCATGGTCATCCTCGGGGTCGTTTGATCGTGGCAGCGAAACTCAGAGCGCGCGCCACTCGCTCCGGTGACGTGGCGCATCTCCTAGCTAGAGTCGTCGCGTCCTGTCGCCCTCCCCAGTCGTGCAGCAACGGGGTGGAGTTAGTATTTGTTGCGGGATTGCATCGTGTCTCGACGCCTTAAATTAGGTGCAGGGGAACCGAGTTCTGGCATACCTCTTTGTATATCTGACTTGCAGTGTTTTCTGTCTGTCTGCGAGGCAGGTAGCATTCGTAAAGCGGCAGAGGCTATTGGCGTTGGCCAACCGTCTTTGAGCAGACGCATTCAGAAATTGGAGGAAATGCTTGGGTTGTCGCTCTTTGAAAGGCGTACGACAGGAGTGCGCCTGACGCCTTTTGGATGGCGTTTTATGTCACAATCCCGGATGCTTGTTGCCGGGGTTCAGGACGCTCTAGAATCCGCCTCTATGGCTGGGACTGCTATGACTGGAAAACTGGACGTTGGCATTACAGCCTGCCTTTCCGGCGGACCCGTGCGAAACCTGTTTTCGGCTTTTATCGAAGCCCATTGCGATGTCGCCATTCAGGTGATTGGAGCGTCCAGCAACGAACTCTCCACTCTATTGAACCAACGCCTCGTGGACGCAATCATCACTTCACGTGCGCCAAAGCCAAGTGTCGAAGACAGTGTTTTACTTTCGCGCGAGCGGATGCTTCTTGCGGTCTCGACGGACCACGAATGGTCTGAACGTCATCAAATACTCTGGGAAGAGTTGAATGAGGCTTCTGATGTTCTTTGGGTGACGGAGCCATTTACGGCTTTCGATACACACAGGCTAGGGCACGTTGCGGCTTTCGCAAAATCAGAACTCGTTCACCGAAATCGGCTGAGTCGCGAAGAGATCATGGGTTTGGTCGGTCTGGGGTTGGGCATCACATTTGTCTACGAGCACTGTAGAGGGATTACCTACCCTAATGTCACCTATGTTCCCATTGGGGGTGATGGTGAGCCAACTCCTTTTTCTCTGACATGGCTTCCAGAAAACGATAACCCGGCACTTCGACGATTCATCAGTCTGGCGAAGATCGAAGCAAAGACGAACGGTTCTCTTTCTTGAGCTTAGCGAACCCGCGATCGGTCTTCATGAAACGCTCCAGCATGGGCGCGATGAGCTTGGCCGGTTCGAGTTTGCGCCCGTTCTCAGCCGCAAGAATCTCCGCATAAGCTGTCAGATCCCGATGCACCTGCGCTGGTAGCTCGATCGTCAGCTTGACGGGCTTGTCGTCGCGAATGTCGCCTAGCTTCAACTTGCTCATCGGGCATCTCCTTGCGGTTCGAGGATTAGATCGCGCGTCACCATCACGCGTACCGGAAATCCTGGCCGGATCGTAAGTGTCGGCGGAATCTGAAGCTGGCGCTGGACGATGGCCTCGCCGGCGCGTCCGATCGTGTCCTGCGTGCCGTCTCTGATTGCCTTGGCGATCTCGTCGCCGCCATCTTCGCCGGTCTCAAGCCCAATATTGAGGATGGTCGCCAGACCCGCCGCGCGGAATAGTTGGCCCCAGTGATTGTCGACACCGTCTTCGAGCCCGGCGTATCCGGCCTGATCCGTGCCGGGCTGGCGTTCGAGGACGATGGAGCGACCGTCGGGTAGGATCAATCGGGTCCAGGCGAGCAGCAGACGACGCTGACCGGTTTCCACGCGGCTGTCATATTCGCCCAGCAGGCGCGCGCCTTGTGGGATCAGCAGGAATTGCCCGGTGGGACTGTCATAGACGTTCGCTGTGACCTGCGCGGTGATCTGCCCCGGAAGGTCGGAGCGCAGGCCTGTCAGCAGCGCTGCCTCGATGACCGATCCCGCTTGCAGGACGTAGGGGCTCGGCGGGGATTGTAGCCGATTTGCGGCGGTGGTTCGTCTATCGACCTCACGATCTAGGAAGGCTTCCTGTCGCTCCGTCGTGTCCGGCCTCCGTGCCTGATCGGCAGAAGCCGGGAAGAGACCTTGTAGCCCGGTGGCCGCGGCCGCAACGGGGGCTGCCTGTGGCCTTTCAGCCCCGGTGCCGCTCGATCTCGCGTCGGCAAAGAGCGTCGCGAGCCGCGCGGCTTCGGCCTCTTGCAAGCGCAGTTGTTCTTCCGGATCGACGGCAGGACCGGTCGCAGGAACGACGGGCACGGGCTCACCGCGCCGCTGCGCAGACAGAACCGGACGCCCGAGCTCACCCGGTAGCGGTGGGCCAAGCCGTGGGATCGACGCGTAGTCGCGCGGCAGCCCCAAAAGGCCCTCGGCCTCCTGGACTCGTTCGGTCGAGAACAGTTCGGAAGGTCCATCGCCTGGATCGGAGCCTTGCAAGGCTCCGATCAGGATCGCGCCGATGCCGAGCCCACCGGCGACGACCAGAACCGTGATCGCCTTGCGCGAGAGCCGCATGACACGCGGCGGATCGGGCCGTAGGCGGAGTTCCTTCGCGATGTCCTGTTCGGTGCGTGGCGGCTCTTCGGCGCGGTCGTCTTGTTGCTGATCTTCAGTTCCGGTCATGGGTCAGCGGTCCTCATCGGGACGCCAGGCGGACACCACGCGCTCTTCGCGTTGGGTGCTTCGCTGGACCCCGTCCGTCCGCACGATCCGCACCACCCGCTGGCGATCCCCAAGCCGCAGTTCGGCGGCGGCGAAGAGCCGATCGACGATCATGTAGTTGCGCCGGATACGGTAATTGACGAGCTGACCGTCCCCTTCAGGTCCGATCACGAAGAGCGGCGGCATCTCGCCCTGGCCAATCCCGCGCGGGAACTCGATGAAGACCTGCCGCCCGTCATCGAAGGCGCGGCGCGGCCGCCAGGGCGCGCGGTCGCCGGTGATCCGGTAGCGGAAGTTGAGATCGTCGAGATCGACATTGCGCCCGATGGGAAGGCTCGCCTCTGCACGATCGTTCTGGCGCCGAAGCGCGATCAGGTCGTCTTCGGGGTATTGCCAGGATACGGAGGCCATATAGGCCTGCGGCGTCGCGCGCAGTTCGAGGTGATAGGTGCGCCGGTCGGTGTTGATGACGAGATTGGTCACGAGATCGGGCCGGGTCGGTTTCACGAGCACATGGATGCGGCGGCTGTCGCCGGAGCCACTTTCGGTATCGCCGATGATCCAGCGTGCTGTGTCGCCCACGGCGATCGGGCCGGCGCCGACGAGACTCTCACCCGTCTGTAGCGCGATGTCCGTGACCTGGCCGGGTGAGGTGTAGACCTGATAGAGCGCCCCGGAGCTGTAGGGATAGAGCTGGACGGCGTTGATGAAGCCGTCGCGCACCGGTTCGATCCGGGCGGCGGCATTGGCGTTGGTCACGCGCTCGGTCGGTTCCGCAGCTTCTGCCGGACGGTCGTCGGCATCGACCCGCATGAGCTGGCCGGGCAGCGGTAAAGGCTCGGGTGTCTCGACGATCCGGACTGGGCGCGCCGGTTCAGCAACCAGCGTTGCGGCGACCGGATCATCGTAGCTGATCTCAGGCGGTTTGAAGGTGGCGCACCCGGCCAGCATCGAACCGGCGAGAAGTGTAGTGATGGAAAGTCTGGCGGGCATGCAGGTTTTGCGTATGATGCAATCATTCATTGGGCGTTCTCCCTTGACCAGTTGATGGCGTGGACGAAGACGCCGAGAGGGTTTTTGCGGAGGCGGTCGGCGTCGCGGGGTGGTTGGACGACGACGCTGAGTATGCCGGTCCAGCGTTCGGTGACGGCGAGCTGCCCGTTCACGTAGCGGCGTTCGGTCCAGGCCACGCGGAAGCTGTTGTCAGAAGCCCGGATGACACTGGAGATTTCGGCGGTGACTTGGACCTCGCCGACGCGGGCGAAGGGATCGTTTTCCCGGGCGAAGTCGTTGAGCGCGACGGACCCGCGATCGGTGGTGAAATCGTAAGCGCGGAGCCAGTTCTCGCGGAGCACGATCGGATCGGCGGGAACCTCGCGGACGTTCTCAATGAAGCGTGCGAGGTGGAAAGCGATCTGCGGATCGGTTGGGCGGTAGTTGGCGGTTGCCGGTACCACGGCTTGGGCTGCCCCAAGTCTATCGACCTCGACCACATAAGGGACGATTGTGCCTTGGGTGGATTGCCAAACCAGCGCGAGGCCAAAGGTCGCTGTCGTGGCGAGACACCCGATGGCCATGAGCCGCCAATTGCGGGCTTGGACGCGGGCCGAACCCATCCGCTCGTCCCAGACCTGGGCGGCCTTCCGGTAAGGGGTCACGGGTTCGGGGGTCTTGGCGTATCGCACGCTGGTTCTCTTGAATTTCATGATCTCTCCGAAAGGCTGATGGCAGTGCCCGCGCCGCCGCCATCGCCGGAGCGGATGGCGTGGGCGGCAACGGCGGTGCCGTGTTGCAGGCTCTGCTGACGTTTCATGCGGCGCGCCCAGGCGGGCGGACCGTCATTGGCGGGGGTCGGCATGGATGACGGGGAATTGCTGAACTTGCCGCCGGTGGCTTCGAAGGCAGCGCGTGAGCCGGAGCGGTAGCTGTCGCCGACAGCGCGCTTGAGCGGGCTGACAGCTGTGTTGACTCCGGCCTGGCCGACTGCGGCCATGGCGCTCGCGGCTTTCCCGGCCGTGGACGTGCCCGAGGCTGCGCCGATCCCGAAGGCAGTCGAAGCACCGCCTGCAACGGCAGATCCACCGCGCAGGGCGGCTCCACCGGCGGCCCCGGCCATCTTCGCGCCCGCGAGACCACCTGCGACCACGCCGCCTGCTGCGAGGCCGGCACCGACCGCCGCGCCGGCACCGAGCTGCGGTCCGCCAGAAACGATGCCGTTGGCGATGCCGGGGCCGAAGATGCCGAGCGCGAGCAGCGAGAGCGCCGCGAGCACGACGGCCATCGCATCCTCGATGGTCGGTTCGCCGGTGAAACCGGCAGTGAACTCGCCGAAGATGGTCGAGCCGATGCCGACGATGACGGCAAGCACGAGCACCTTGACACCGGACGATATGACGAGCCCTAGCACGCGTTCGGCCATGAAGGCGGTCTTGTTGAAGAGGCCGAAGGGCACGAGGATGAAGCCCGCGAGCGTCGCCAGCTTGAACTCGATCAGCGTCACGAAGAGCTGGATCGCGAGGATGAAAAAGGAGAGCAGGACCACGATCCAGGCGAAGAGCAGGATCGAGATCTGGATAAAGTTCTCGAAGAAGGAGACGAAGCCCATCAGGTCAGCGATGGACTCCAAGATTGGTTGCCCTGCTTCAAGCCCGACAGCGGCGATCCGGCCCGGCTGCAGGAGCTCGCCCGCACCGATCGCGCCGCCGGTGGCGATGAGGCCGAGACCTGCGAAGCTCTCGAAGACGATGCGCGCGAGCGCATTCCAGTTGCCGATGATATAGGCGAAGACGCCGACGAAGAGCGTCTTCTTGACGAGGCGACCGATGATGTCGTCATCCGCCCCCCAGGCCCAGAAGAGCGCGGCGAGCGTGACGTCGATAACGATGAGTGTGGTCGCGAGGAAGGCGACATCGCCGCCGAGCAGGCCGAACCCGCTGTCGATATAGGTCGTAAAGACCTCCAGGAACCGATCGATGACGCCGACTCCGTCCATGACCTACTCCGGGTCCGAATTGTCGGTGGACGTGCCGAAGAAGCGGCGGCGGTTCTCCTCCCAGGCGGCCTGGCACTCTGTGTCGGCTTCAAGGGCTTCCGGGGTCAGCGAGCGGCAGTGTTGCAAGGTCTCACGCAACGGATCGTCCGAGACCACGGCGGGGCGCTCCATCCGTTCCACTTCCAACGCGCGCTGAAGTTCCATCGCCGCCATGAGCGCGGCAATGGCGCCCAAGGCGATGGCGATGGCTTTCAGCGTGGTCTCAGCGGTCAGCTTCATCGCGGCTTACCGGAACATCCGCACGGTGGTCGGCTCGTAGCCGGAGCCGTAATCGAGGAAGCGCGTGAGGTTCTCGCGGGCCTGCGCTTCGGCAGTTGCGACACGCGCGGCTTCGAGCGATTGCGCCCGGTTCTGCGCGGCGATGGCCGCCGTCAAGTCAGAAATCTGCTGGCTTTGCAATGCGAGGAGTTGATTACCGGCTTGGGTCGCCTGCAAGGCACCGGTCGCGGCCTGGCTGCGGCCGACGAGCGCCTGCATTTCGGTGCGGGCGGTTTCGATGTTGCCCACGACGCCTGCCTGCACCTTGAGGGCGTCTTCGAAACCGGCGACCGAAGTGCGCCAGCGATCCTGTGCGCCCGCGATCATGTCGTCGAAATCGCCGCGCGCGGCTGCCGCGCCGTAATCCTGGGTGAAGGCTTCGTCGATCGTCGCCACATCATGGGCGATGCGCTGTGCTTCGTCCAAGAGCTGCTGGGTTTGCTGCACCGAAGACTGCAGTCGCGACAGCGACGAATATGGCAGGCTCGCGAGATTGCGCGCCTGGTTGACCAGCATCTGCGCTTCGTTCTGGAGCTGGGCGATCTGGTTGTTGATCTGCTCCAGCGTCCGGGCGGCGGTCAGCAGGTTCTCGGCATGGTTGGTCGGATCGTAGACGATCCCGCCGAACCCGCCGCCGAAGAATGCGTGGGCGGGCGGCGCGGTCGCCGGGGTCATTGCGATCGCGCTCGACAGCAACAGGGCTGCGGCGGCGCGCCCTGCCAGTTTACGTGTCTTGGTCGTGAACATCAGTCTTCTCCTTGTCGTCGTTGGCTTCTGGGGTTGCGGATGGGGTGGCTTCGATCACGGCGTCGGAAGGACCGAGCAGTTCGGTCGCCCATCCGAGATCGCACCGGGCGAGCCAGGCGGCGGCAAAACCGTCACGCCCGTGTTTGTCGAGGATCGCGTCGATCGCGGCGTGGTCGGCTTTGGAAGAGGCCGCGGTAAAGGCGAGCGCGACTTCGCCGAGGCCGAGAGCGAAGAGCCGGTTGCCGCGGCGCGACTGGCAGTAATAGTCGCGTTTGGGCGTCGCGCGGGCGACGATCTCGATCTGTCGGTCGTTGAGCCCGAAATTGCGATAGGTCGCGGCGATCTGCGGCTCGAAGGCGCGCTCGTTCGGCAGGAAGATGCGTGTCGGGCAGCTTTCGACGATGGCGGGCGCGATGTCCGAGCCGTCGATGTCGGCGAGCGATTGGGTGGCGAAGACGACGGAGGCGTTCTTCTTGCGCAGCGTCTTCAACCATTCGCGCAGTTGCGATCCGAAGGTCGCGTCGTCCAAGGCAAGCCAGCCTTCATCGACGATAATGAGGCTCGGGCGTCCGTCGAGCCGCGCTTCGATGCGGTGAAAGAGATAGGCGAGGACGGCAGGCGCAGCGGCGGAGCCGATCAGCCCCTCGGTCTCGAAGGCCTGGAAATCGGCACTGCCGAGTGCTTCGTCTTCCGCATCAAGCAGACGGCCAAACGGTCCGCCGAGGCAGAAAGGGGTCAGTGCGCGCTTGAGATCGTTCGATTGCAGGAGGACCGACAGACCTGTCAGCGTGCGTTCTTCGATCGGGGCCGAGGCAAGCGAGGTGAGCGCTGACCAGAGATGATCGCGCGCCACCGGGTCGATCATCACCTCTTCGCGGGCCAATAATCCGGGGGTATGCGGATTTAATGGTTGATATGTGAAGTAGAAAGCGGAAGGGAAAACTAAATCCACAACGGACTAAATGGTTGATAGCTAACCGTGCCGGTCTTTCCAGATCCCCTTCCCTATAGCCATATGTAGGGAACACTTGAAAACTAGGCATATCTGTCTTGACAATAGCCCCGGTACAAGAAGCGGGTGTCGTTGTGCTCAGCCAGCCTTTCTTCGCCAAAAGCAATATTGCCACGAAGAGTGGTAGCCTACGGGCTCAGTACCTCCCCAGTTGGGTCATCGCCCGGCTAGAAGGTATTGAGGCGGCTCGGGGTGCATTGCACCATGTCGCGCCGGTCGGCAAGATGGAAGACTACATTGAGCGGATGTTGCGTAATGTCACGCCCTACTTGAACGAGGTGCACTGACCATGCATATCCAACCTACTCCCTTGAGGTCACAACAAAGCTAATGATCGATCTACTTGTTTTCCTCCCGGCATGTTTCGCACTGAACCTGGCGTTCGGCCCCAATAACCTCGTTGCGATGACACACGGTGCGCAAAAGGGCGTAGGGTTTTCCTTTATGGCAAGCACAGCACGGCTTGCCGTCTTCGTGCCCATGATTGCTGCTAGCGCGCTTGGTTTAGGGATGCTTTTGTCTGCTTCGGCGTTGGTCTTCAACGTGATCAAGATCGTTGGTGCCGCCTATCTGGTCTGGATGGGCATCAAGCTCCTCAGAACAACATCTGGCTCGACTAACCTAAACGCAGATGCAATGAAACCTTCGCTTCGTAAGGCATTCCGTAGTGAGGCGCTGATCGCCATCAGTAACCCCAAAGCAATCCTCATTTTCGCGGCATTCTTCCCGCAATTCGTGGATATAACGAATTACTGGCTGAGCTATGCAACTCTTGGGACGGTTTTTATCGCGCTAGAGGCCGTTGCAATAGCGATATATGCGTCAGCAGGGCGTTTTGCAGCAGCTTTCGCAGCAAACAAGCTGCACTGGTTTCAACGCGCCTCAGGTGGAGGAATGATTGCTTTCGGCATCCTGCTTCTTCTTAGTCGCCAACCTTCGCGTGTTGCCTAGGTTCTTAAGAACGCTTTAGCCAGTTGCTAGTCGTCTTAAGAGAATAACGTATGACCGAAATGCCCGACAACATCCTGCACCTGCCCTCATACCAGGTGCTGGGCTGCAAAGCCACCGACGATGAAATGCACTTCCAGGTAGACGCGCCCGATCCCATTGCTTGCGAGGAATGCGGGGTGCAGGGTGAGTTCGTGCGTTTCGGCAAGCGTGATGTTCCCTATCATGATCTGCCCATCCACGGCAAGCGGGTCACCCTCTGGGTGCTCCGCCGCCGGTACATCTGTCGGGCCTGCGAGGCTACCTTCAGGCCCCAGCTACCGGAGGTGGTGGACGGCTTCCGCATGACACTGCGGCTACATGAATACGTAGAGAAGGAGTCCTTTAACCACCCCTACACTTTCGTGGCGCAGCAAACCGGATTGGACGAGAAGACGGTACGGGACATCTTCAACGCCCGCGCCGCGTTCTTAGGCCGCTGGCACCGCTTCGAAACGCCTCGCATTCTGGGCATCGACGAGCTGTACCTGAACAAGCGCTACCGCTGCATCCTGACCAACATTGAGGAGAAGACCCTGCTCGATCTGCTGGCCACTCGCCGTCAGGACGTCGTGACTAACTACCTGATGAAGCTGAAAGACCGGCAGAAGATCGATATCGTCAGCATGGACATGTGGAATCCATATCGAACGGCGGTCAGGGCGGTGCTGCCACAGGCCCGCATCGTGGTCGATAAATTCCATGTGGTGCGCATGGCCAACGATGCTCTGGAGAAGGTGCGCAAGGGGCTCCGGAAAGAGCTGAAACCAGCCCAGATCCGAACCCTCAAGGGAGACCGGAAAATCCTGCTGAAGCGCGCTCACGAAGTCTCAGACCGGGAGCGGCTGATCATGGAAACCTGGACAGGCGCATTCCCGCAACTGCTGGCTGCCTACGAGCACAAGGAGCGCTTCTACAGCATCTGGGACGCCACCACACGACCCCAGGCAGAAGCCGCCCTGGACGAGTGGATATCCACCATCCCGAAGGGCCAGAAAGAAGTCTGGAGCGATCTGTTTAGGGCGGTGGGCAACTGGCGCGAAGAGATCATGACCTACTTCGAGACGGACATACCTGTCACCAACGCTTTCACGGAGTCCATCAACCGACTGGCCAAGGACAAGAACCGTGAAGGACGAGGTTATTCCTTTGAGGTGATGCGGGCGCGAATGCTCTACACCACGAAGCACAAGAAGAAGGCCCCGACTGCGAAGGTCTCTCCGTTCTACAAGAAAACCATCGGTTACGGACTGCCAGACCTCGCAGAGGAGCTCAACTACGGGGTCGATCTATCAACCATCTGAGGGTAGCATCAGGTTGGTGAGGGGAAGGTGCCCCATCAACCATTAAATCCGCATACCCCAATTTCTCAAGCTGGGTCGCCGTGCCAGAAAGCGCCGTTTGTTGGGCCTTCAGGCTAGCGGCGTTGTAATACTCCAGAACGGCCAGGACATCCTCCGCGCTGATTCTCCAGTGAATTTTATCTTTTCCCATTTTCACTCTTCGCTTGTCCGGGCAGCCAGTGCGTTCAATCCAGCTTCAGGCCAGGTGCTTGGGTTGTGCCTGGCAAGTGGGATAATCCATAGATCTTAGTAGCTCTCCAACAGGAAACCTATGCGCAGCGGACTAGATTCGGCTGAGGATGACTTCAAAAAATGGCTCAGCCCTTCCGTGGTGGTTGACTCCTCGGGTTCTCCTTTGCTGCTGGAACATCGAACCAATGAGGAGTTCGACACCCTCGATCCGTCCAAAACGGTAGACGGTGGGCTTCATTTTGGTACCGCAGTACAGGCCTCCATGCGAGCTGGCAAGGGTTCTCGTGTGATCCGGGCCTATCTGAAGGCGAAGAATATTCGCCGAAGCAAAGATCGCGGCGGAAACTGGAAATCCATTATCGCGAGCGCGAAACGTGCGGGGATGGATGCAATCGTCTATCTCAATCGCTACGAAGGGCTCACCACTGAGGTGATTGAGCGGCTAAGCGCTAGTGGCGACCTCAGCCGGCTCGACGACATGACAGATGCGCAGTTTAGAAAGGTAGTGCCCGAGGCTCGGGACAGTTACATCGTGTTCAGTCAGGATCAGCTTTGGATTCAACGCGAACGCTCTGAATAGACACCCTAAACCCAACCGATAGCGACACCCAACCACAGAAGGAGAATGACCAAATGGCCGATCAACTGGATTACCTCGACGCATTGGCGCTGCGCGTGGCCAAGGGCGACCTTGACTGTGTTGGTGCCCTGAGTCGTGGCGAATACCTCTATGTCGCACTGGCCGCGAACAGCGCCGAGCTGCTGAACCAGAGCAATGACACTATCGCCGAAGCACTGGCCCGCCTGGGGCCTGAATGGACTGCGGCGCTGATCGAGCGCTGGCAGTACAAAGGCAATCCAGCCCGCTACTGAGGGAACTCGTGCCATGCGTGCCGACCTGCTAGACCGCTACATTGCCCGCCTGTGCGCCGAGTCGGCGGGCCTCGATTCACTGCATATTGACGTGCCCTATATGGCCGGCCGCAAGCGCTACGAAGCCGGCAGGCCCTGGCCCAACCCGCTCGGCCTGGTCTACCGCGCGCAGCGTATCGCCCGCCTGGGTTATGCCGACGCCGCGCACGGCCGCCCGGTGCGGAAACTGCGCGACCGCGCTGCGCCGGTTACTAACGTGACCTACCCAGCGCCTGACCCCGTAACCGTAACGAACTGAAAGGAACCCGCTCCATGCGAACCCTGACGCTGCCGCTCAAAGGCGAGTATTTCGACGCGATCAAGGCTGGCGTCAAGCTGGAAGAATTTCGGGCTGCCACACCCTATTGGCGTCGGCGTTTGGAGGGGCAGGGCTTCGACCAGATAGAGCTGACACGTGGCTATCCGAAGCGCGCAGATGACGCACGAAGACTTGTGTTGCCCTGGAAGGGCTATCGCTTGACGACGATCGTTCATCCGCACTTTGGGGCAGATCCAGTCGAGGTTTTCGCCATTGATGTATCGCGCTAAGGAAACGGTTCAGTGAATCCGATCAAGCAGCACTTCCGACTGAAAAAACCATGTGCGAATTGCCCGTTCCTGAAGGAGGGAGCCATTCCGCTAAGCCGCGGGCGCTTGGAGGGGATTATTTCTACCCTGATCGAGGATGATCACTCGACTTTCCAGTGTCACAAGACCGTGCATTCAAACCGGGGTGGCAACTGGGACGATGAGGGGAACTATGAACCCTCGGGGCACGAGTCGATGTGCGCAGGCGCTGCGGCATACCTCATGAAGAAAGGCAGGCCGACCGTGGGTATGAGATTTGCCTTCGCCACTGGAGATGCTGCCCCCAGCGACTGGGATTCAGCGAGAGAAGTCGTGATCGACTGACAGCTTGGGATTTTTCGGGACAATGAGAAGTTGGTGGAAACCAAGGAGGTTTTCACTTATGCAGCTTTTCGAGAACGACCGTCATTCCAGTCCAGTCCTTCATGGCGATGTCATCGACCAATTTTTTGCCCCCGTTCAGTTTGACGCGCTGACGTTGCTGGCCGGCGATTACGAGCGCGAGAAGGCCCGTGTCATTGAGGTACATGGGATCATCACCCAGGAAAAGGTTTCTGGTGTGCTGGGTTATTTCTTCGATGGTAATGGCAATGACCAGTACGGTCGTAGCGCAAGCATTCGCCATACCAGCGCCTTCGGCGAAATATTCCAGCTTGAGGGCGCGCTGAACGAGTTGACCGCAGCCTATTGGCAGCGTGCGCTCAATCAAACTGACCTTATGGAGCACATGCCGCAGGCCCGCCGTAGCCAATGGCACAAAACCCTGAACGCCTGGCGCGACCACAACTACAAACGCGGCGAGAACCCTGAGCTGGATATGCCAGAGTTCAATCTCGACAACCTGCGTGCAACGATTCAAAGCCTCCTCTCCCGCCGTGTTGAATTCTTGGCCGAGCGTGTTGATGGCATCTTCCGAGCCCTGTCGCGTACCCATGTGACCAATCAGCCAGAAGGCTTTTACAAGCGCGCAATCATGAGCCACGTCTATAACGACTGGGGATCGACCGATCATGACCGTGAGGGCTATATCCACGATCTACGCATGGTGGTAGCCAAGTTCATGGGCCGCGATGATCCGTGCCGTGCTTCTACCACTCGCATCCTGCACCTGGCACGGGCAAGCCGGGGCGAGTGGGTTGAGATAGATGGCGGCAGCGTTCGCGTTAGGGCATACAAGGTGGGTACCGCTCACCTTGAAGTCCATCCGGACATGGCATACAGGCTCAATAGCGTGTTGGCGTTCCTGCACCCGATGGCCATCCCGGAGAGCTTCCGCAAGCGCCCAGCAAAGCCGAAGGCATCTGGCTTCAACAGCAAGACACTTTACGAGCGCCCCCTATCGAACGCTGTGACATCGCTGTTCAGCAGCGCTGAGACATACTGCTACCTGGAGAAGACGACCAACTTCCGCCGCGAATACGACCAAATTAACGTACCCAATACGCTGTGTATCTCCGTGCGCGAGCGTGCGGACAGCAAACACCTGCTTGATGAGGTGGGCAGCGTCATGGCGGCTCTGGGCGGGGTTCTGACCACCTGCCCCAAGCATGGCCGCCTAACCTACTGGCAGTTCGACTATGACCCGCGTGACGCTGTTGCAGAGGTTGCCGCACGTGGCAGCATTCCCGACCAGAAGAGCTATCAGTTCTACCCGACCCCTCCGAATCTCGCACAGCGCCTAGTGGACTGGCTGGATATCAGCCTGCTCGACACTGTATGCGAACCTCAGGCTGGCCAGGGCGGCATTGCTGATCTGCTGCCCAAGGATCGCACCCGTTGCGTCGAGGTCAGTCCGCTGCATTGCCAAATACTGAGAGAGAAAGGACACAACGTCATCGAGGGGGATTTCCTCGCCTGGAAACCTGGTACCTCCTTCAGCGTGATCGCGATGAATCCGCCATACAGCGAAGGCCGCTGGCAGGAACACCTCCGTCACGCCGGCACACTTATTGAAACCGGCGGACGACTTGGGGCAGTGCTGCCGACAAGCGCCCGGAGGCTCGCTGCCGATCTGCTACCTGGCTTCAAGCTCGAATTCTCCGAGGCGATTGATAACGCATTCGACGGTACATCTATCAGCGTTCTGCTGCTCAAGGCCACTAGAAAGCCCCTGTAATCACCACACCCGCTTTACCCAGACGGGCGACGGCTATAGCGCGGTGCAGTAAATGCACCTACTTGAGTTGGCAATTTCTCCCGCGCTGGCATGCTTATGCGACAAATCACTGGAGCTTCATCTATGCGCAAATTGTTCATCTACGCCCTTGTTGGCCTCTCGCTGGTCGGCTGCGATTCGTCGCGAGATTC
This sequence comes from Pseudomonas sp. PS01299, assembly GCF_029960145.1. Taxonomy (NCBI): domain Bacteria; kingdom Pseudomonadati; phylum Pseudomonadota; class Gammaproteobacteria; order Pseudomonadales; family Pseudomonadaceae; genus Pseudomonas; species Pseudomonas sp. PS01299. Next base: position 125,637 of record NZ_JASCPO010000001.1, read on the forward strand.
GGGGGGCGCAGCCGGTACCGCTGCTGTCGAGCACGAGCGCACTCTGCGCTACAGCAAAGCAGAAGACGGCTCGACGGTGATTCAAGCTATTCGCATCACAAACGGCCAGCGTGCGGTCGATACAGCAGCTGGGAAGGACGCAGTTCAAAGCAGGGGGGGATTCATGAACCAAGTCGCCTTCAAAGAATGTGGCCGTGTGAACTTTGCCAGCACGGGGCCTGGTGAGGGCGTTGTTCAAGGCATCCATACAGGGCGTGGGATGACTGCTAAATGCAAAATCCGAAACTGGGACGGTCAGTGGCATATTGTTGAAAGCAGATAATCGAAGCGAGCACAAAGGAGTAATCATGGAAGTTGTTGCAATCAAAAGCCTTAGAACACTTAGTCATTCGCAGAAGGAAGAAATACTGCGGATGGCTGAACGCTATAGCCTAGATTTGGTCAACCGACCAATCAGCGCTGATCACCCCATGTTCGGCGTAGTTCGCGCCTGGATGCTGACTGATATCGCCCTTCAGCTTGATCCAGCAATTAGCCTTCAGATCAATTCTGAAGTAGTAATCGCTGTAAATGTTGCATCAAAAGTTATAGGTTTCATGACCCTGAGCCGAGCTAATGACTCCGCAACTGCTTGTGGAATAAATTATATCTGCGTTGATTCAGCACATCGCAATCAGGGGGTCATGACTGCGATGATTGACAGCCTGAAACCACGCTTCACCGATATAGCACTCAGCTGCTTTCCAACACTCGTAGAAGCGTATGAAAAGATCGGATTCGTAATGTGCGAGTCCCAAGGAGCTCAAGTCGCTATGCGTATTGGCGACTCGTACAATATGAATGTCATAGACCCCAATTACTTGAACAGTCAAAGAGCCGTTTCGCTGGAAGCACAACGCTTGATCAACGAGCTCGGCCCTAAGCGAGCAGTCGCTATCAATGATGAGTATGACGCGGAAACAAAGCGCATCTCTAAAGAGGTCACGGCTTTCGTTGAGAAACGCAAAACAGCGGCATCGAAAACGGGCTACTGACCACGGTCGGACTTAGCGGTTCATGACCCATCTACATAGGTTGGTCAGGCAACGACCCGGCCGAGAACTTAGGCCACCTGCCGGGTTGGTTGCCCCTCCCCCTCCCCCTCCTCCCCTACCTCTTCTATTCCAAACATACATGCTCTCGCCGGGCTGGGTCCTCTTCATTCCTGGTAGGGTCAAACAGCTCGAGCGCAACTGTGGGCTATGGTGTGGGACATATCATTTGGGATTTTCCAAACGTCTTATAGGTTCTGGCCTGTAGCCGATTTGTATGGGGATACCTTATCCTCCTACATTCCGGCGAGATCTGGCGCGACCGCAGTATCAGCGCGCCTGCGAACCAACGAGCCGCGAGGAATTCGTAGTGAAAACCCATGATTCGAATGAGCACGCTCAAAGCGAGCCGATTTCTGGTGAGATTTACCACGTCACGCCAACCCGTCATCTCGAGTCCATATTTCGTGATGGCTTACGGCCGCAGATTGGGCCTCGCTCCGCGCTACTCGGTGAGGCCAAGGAAATGGTCTATTTCTTCGGGTCGATGCTGGCAGTAGAGGACGCACTCAGTAACTGGCTTGGTGAAGCGCTCGATGACGAGCCTGGAGCGATTTCCGTTCTTGCCGTCGATCGCTCAGGTTTACACCTCGTTTCAGATGGTGGGTACGAGCTTGCGTGTCCTCACCTCATTCGGCCGGAGAACATTTCTCTCGCTTTTCAGGATGATGTGCCGGCGGATGAAAGGAACGGCCCGGTGACCGGGGGGGCACCTCATGAGCAAACTAACCCCTAAGTTCGTCAAGGATGTCGACCAGCCCGGCTCCTACCAGGACGGAAGGGGGTTGATTCTTCGTGTATCAGCTACCCTGCGGAAGAGCTGGGTCTTTCGCTATATGCTGGCGAAGCAAAGGCACGATCTTGCCCTGGGTACGTTTCCTGCCTTGAGCCTCAGAGACGCACGACTGGAGGCTGACAAGTACCGACTCGATATCGCACGCGGCGTTGATCCAGCCGCTGAACGCGCGAAGGCCAAAGCTGCCAAAGCATCGCGAGCCACAACGAGCCACACATTTCGGGCGTCGGCAGAAAGGTACATACGCACGCATTCGTCGAGCTGGTCCAAGAAGCATCACCAGCAATGGCAGAATTCCCTCACGAAGCATGTCTACCCTGTCATAGGCGGATTTCGGATAGCCGAGGTCGACACGGACGATATCCTGGATGTGCTGACGCCGATCTGGAGCAAGATCTCGGTTACTGCGAACCGCATCCGGAATCGCATTGAGCTCGTGCTCGATGCAGCCAAGGCACTGAAGCTTCGGCAAGGCGAAAACCCCGCACGGTGGCGCGGTCACCTCGACAAGCTCTTGCCCAAGCAATCGCATACGGTAGTCCCCTTCCCGTCTCCGACACCTTCACGAACGGCCGAGCTGCTGGCCAGGCTCGACTCGCTGGATGGTGCAGCAGCTCGTGCTGTTGAGTTCGCAATTCTGACAGCAACACGTAACCAGGAGGTGAGTGGGGCCCAGTGGGCAGAAATAGATTGGGAGGAGAAAATCTGGTTGATCCCGGCAGAACGCATGAAAGCGGGCAAGGCTCACCGGGTACCACTTACTGACCAAATGATCGAGGTGCTACGGCAGCAGGTCGGAAAGCATGCCAAATGGATATTTCTCAACTCCTGGCGCACAGGCCCGATTCCCGGCAACGCAATGGCAAGGGTGCTCGATCAGCTCAAGGTCGATGGAGTGGTACCGCATGGGTTCAGATCTACTTTTCGGACGTGGGCCGCGGAAGAAACCGATCACCAGCGAGAGGTTTGCGAGATGGCTCTCGCACACACCCTCAACAGTAAGGTCGAAGCAGCATATAACCGAGGTGACTTGCTGGATAAACGCCGCGCTCTGATGGAGGATTGGGGTAGATTTCTTGCCGCCAATGCTACCCAGGTGAGGGGTAGAGTGTCGGAAGTTTCGGAGATGCCCCCTGATCCGGGGTCTGACCTGGCCAAGGTCCAGCCGGCTGCCTGACGGAGGAGATGATGGGCGCTCTGCTAGGAGCGCCCGAGTAACAGCCAGCTTATTCGCTGGCTTGGCCGAAGGTGGTGCCTCGAATATTGTTTGCCTCGTCGCAGATCCGAGCTACCTCCAGTAGTGCCTTCAGCGCTCTATCCTCCGTCTCCCTCGTGGCAAAGGCAATCATGAACCCATGCAGCAGGCCGGTGAGCATTGCCCCACTGTCAGCAACGTTTCGGTTCCCTGCAACGGCGGAAAATTGCTCCAGGAGGGCAGCAGGTGCCTTCAGAAGAAATTCCTGGCCGAGGGATTTTCCGATGCTTGCTGCATGAACACACTGGTGAGCCAAAGCTTCTTCAGGCGACATCGGTGTACCGTCATAATGCTCGAATGACGCCTTTACATGGTTGCGGCCGTGCATGCCGGCGGCGATGCTTTCAGCTCCCTGACGGATCTTCTCAACTGCAATACTGGCTATGCTGAAGTCTGTTTGGGCTTCATCCATAACCGCGGCCAACAGGCGTTCATCGACGTTTTCAGTGCTATCCATCTGATCCTCCGTTGATAGTTATTTACCTCCATTTCAAGTTCTCATTCAATTGGAAAAACCCAAGTTCCCGTGGGCAAATCGAGCTCATAAAAAAGGCCGGGATCACCGGCCTTGTATTCTGGAAGCTCAGCGCACGCGCCGGCTCACTGGGTTCGCCATGTCTCGACTACATCAGCGCCATGCTGTTGCTTCCACTCCTTGAGCGTCTTCTGGTTGCCGCCCTTGGTCTCAACGATCTCACCTGTGTTGGGGTTCCGATAGATCTTGACTGCTCGTTGGGCACGAGGTTTGCCAGGCTGATGGGAAACCTGCTTTCGATAGTCCGGGTCAAGAATCGCGATGATGTCACGCAGGTTCTTGCCATACTCAGACATCAAGGATCGCAGCTTTTCCTCGAACTCCATCTCCTTCAAAAGGGCTTCATTTCCGCTCAGCTTCTTCAGTCGGTCCTGAAGCTCCTTGATGGCTTCTTCTGTGGCTCGGTACTCGGTGATGAGGGACATCTTGTCTCCTTGGTTTTGGTTTCATGGCCTGAGCCGTGACGGGATGCGCCAGGCTTGCTAGGGCTGCTGGTTAAATCATGCCTGCCGTTGCAAGGAATGCATAGCCTGCAAGGAATCCGGCGGAAGGCCAGAAGGCATAAAACTGAATGTTGGCGAAGAGTTTCTTCTTCATGTCGTCCAGGAGGGCTAACCCTCCTCCTCCAAGCGGTTGATTTCGGCAATTACGCCCTGCATGTTTTCGATCGCAATTTCGGCGGCTTTCCGGGCCTTGCCGAACAGTGATTCCTTTCCTTCAAGCAGGGAGTCGAGGCGGTTGTTCTCGCGCCGGAGCTGCTTAGCAATGGCATCAAAGTCTTCACCCTCAGGGGGTTTCTTGCCCTGGAGCTTGAGTTCCATGGCTTCGGACTGCTTCAGCATCAGATCGCGAACAACGGTACGCTGAGTCGCGCTTTTTTCGTCGAACCCATTGATGCTTTCGAAAACCTTCACGGCCGCTTTCACACTGGACAAGGCTTTGGTGCCTACTTCGGACTTCCCTGCCTTGGTTTGAGTGGCTGCCTTCTCAGTATTCACGCCAGATGCACCATTGCTGCTCGAGGGAGCATTGTCACCTCCCGCCTGGCCGCCGGCGGCCTCGGCTGTCTTCTCTTCGGTGCAACCTTCAGCCATCTGCTGAGAAATACTCGCCGCCCCATCCGGAGCATCCGGAGCATCCGGAGCATCGTTCGTAGCATCTGAATCATCAGCCGAAGAATTGGACGCGGAGCCACCCTCGCCACCGAAGAGGTTCGGGCCAAAATCCATTATTGTGTCGTCCTGAGGTGTTTGCATGTGGGGTACTCCTTTTCTGTTCGGGCTTTAACCTATGAAATCACCCTTCCAAAAAATCCCAACCCTCACGTCTCCTCAGCGTATCTGGCCTGCATTTTTGCCTTCACCCGATTCTCCAGCCTCTTTGCTACGTCCACAACAAACGCAAGGAACTGAAGATCGAGGCCTTCCTCAACCTCATTCATGATGTCGTCGGCAACGCCCTCAGCTTCTCGACCAAACTGCATTCCTGCATCAGCCATTTCGAACAGTAGCTGAGCCGCTGGCTTTCTCTCCGAGGTATAGAAAATGTCCGACTCTTGCTCGATCGCGGCTATTTGGTTAGCCGGCGCTTCGTGTGCTGAATCAGCATCTTCATCATCGTCAAGCGGCACCGGCGGTGGCAGGTGACTGCTTTTTTCTGGGGGCGGAAGTGACTTATTGGACAACGCAGGTTTCGCTCTGCCCTCCTCTCTCATGTCCTTCGCGGCCTTACGTATTGCCTTAGGCCCGCGGCTACACAACTCTTGCTGAGCCTCTTTCTCGAGCTTAGCCACCTGTTCCGCGGCGGATACGCTCACTTCACCAGATTTGACAGCATCTAACAGCTCTTTGGTGCCGTCCCGGACAACCTTGCAGGCAGAAGACACAGAGCGTGGGCTGATACCCAGGACTTTGGCTGCCTCCTCAATAGCCATCTTTGCGGCTTCCAACTCCTGCCCGGCTGCTTTCTCCAGGTCAACAGTGATAGCGCTGTTCCCACGCAGTGAGGACAGCTCGGCAGCGATCAAAGCCCGTTGTGCTACGGTGAGCTGCCGGCGGTAGAGGTTCAAAGAGAGGACGTAACCCAGGGCATCATCTCCTGTGTATTCCTCTGTTCGTGGTTCGATCAGCAGATCCTTGCAAACGCGATATCGGTTACGCCCATCAAGGATCTTTCCTTCATAGAGAACGATCGGTGCACGCTGTCCGTTGGTATCGATATCTTCAAGCAGGGCTTCGTAGTCATCACCGATGATTAGCGGAAAAAGCTGAGCGTAATCGTGAAACGCCAAATCATAGCTTTGCATAAGCAGCTTCTCGTTCCGGGTTTTATCAAGGAACGATAAGTCGAACACATAAATAAATGACGCCTTTTCAGGTCGTTTTTGCGTCTGAATTTGCGGCCATCTTGCTGGCCTGCCTTCGACATTCGCGCAAAAAAAACCCTGCCGTTTAAGCAGGGGTTGTGATCTACAGAAGCCTAGGACAATAAATCTAAATCAATATTAAATCTTCTCTTGAAGTTGGCTTATTAATTCCTCGAGAGCTTCCTGATCTGGTTTGGTGTCAACGAATCTAAGCGACTTGTCTGAAAGGACTTCCATGACGCCCCATTTCAATTCATGTAAATCCTGGCCCGGCTCCGGTGGCGTCTCCCAGTAGGGAAAGCTTCTGACTACATGAGGCGGCATCTTTGTGATCATGGCTGAATCTCGGTATTTTCTGTCAAGGCAAAGGCTGCATGCTAATCAGTGTATAAATATACAGTCCTGCATCACTACACAAAAACGGCGTCAAAGGTTCGTCATCTTTTCAGCTCGTAAACTGGTTGCAGGACGGCAACACCTATAAAAAGTTGTCTCATAGCACAGCATAAGCTAGGGCCATGTCTACAGCAAACATTAGGCCATCACAGACCATTTAAGGCGTGATAAGTTTCATTAATTTGATGCTTTTTGAGCTTTTCTGACCGCCGTTAAGCCGACCCGCTCCTACAGAAGGAAAGCGAACTGGCGGTGGTAAAAGCATAGGTTATCGCGGAGATCTATGTGGATCATTTCCCGTCCGGAGTATGGGATGGCCCGCGGATAGCCACCCTTTGAGCTTCTGTGCTAAGCCCATCGCGCTCGCCCTACTCTTCGCGCGCGCTCAAACAACAAGGGAAGCGAATGAGCTTGTGCGCGCCCTAGATATCGACTCCAATCGGATCTAGGCATTGGCCACGGTTCATTCGCACTTACTCACTGACACCTTCGGCCTGAGCCAGCCTTGCTTGCGCACCTCTGCCATCGCCGCTTCCAGCTCAGGAATCGAGGAGATGTCGCAAGACACCGTTGGTTTTTTTCCTTTGCGGTCTGTGGGCAACTGCAATATGACCTGTTCAGGATCGCTCAGGGAGACCTTGAATTTTATGCTCGGGAGTGCGCTAAAGATGATGCTCGCCTTCGTTAGGTTCAGCTCGGCTGAAGCCTGCCGCACCTCACCTTCGTGCTCATACGCCAGTGAGATACGGTGTCTGGTTGAATTGCTCATAGATAATCCCTGGCGCTTGGTCTGCGCAAATTTGCGTGACGCTTAATGCTTTGTTTTGAGCCCGCGCCTCGCCTCGGATGAACCGATCCTCGCTGCTCAACATGTGAATCCGCGCAGGGGCCGAACACTTCAGCCAGTGCTCTGAAATCACAGAAAACAGCTCGATACGGCTCAGGCCGAGCAAATGCTCAGGCTCAATCTTTGACAGCTGTGCGAGCGCGGTGAATCGTGTCTGCGGTTGCACCCTGAGCTCTGGTTGCGCGACTGCGGTTGCCATATATCCCTATCTCGAAGTCTGAAAACCATATTCTGTCATGGCATTTCGCCTTCGTGTTCTCGTTTTCTAACCTGTTTCGCGTCTGAAATAATTCATTACAATATTATTGATAATCATTCGTTTGTGATCAGGGAGCGGTCTATGGTCTTCAAGAAGGCCTCAAACTGTTCAGCCAGCCGCTTCGCGTCGACCGTTTTCTCGCATCGAAATTCGACTTTTTTTCCATCTACACGAACCTTGCCTATCCCACTGATTTCTTTATCGGTGAACTTGCCCGGGGTCTTCTGCTGATCACGCGAGGCAACCTCCTTCGCTAACCACCGTAGGGCATGCTCCTGCGTCCATTGATGATCGCGCATAGAGGTAACTGCTTGAAGAAGCAACGCCGGCTCGGTGCGACTGAATTCAATGAAGTCCTTTGCCCATTTCCCGCCGATAAGCCCCGGATTCGTGTCTAGTATTGCTCGCACTTCCTCTGGCAGATCCATAAGGAGAAGGCATCTGCTAACTATCGAATGGTTGACACCTACTCTGCGCGCGAGAGCACGAATCGAGCTTTCCTCCCCTGCTCGCATGATCGCGGCATAGGAACGTCCGCGCTCATACTCGGTTAGAGCTTCCTGTCCCTCGTTGTCGGTCAGGGCCAAGATCTTCGCCATTGCATCCGTAACGGAGCGCACATAGGCAGTCACAGTTTCCCTGCCGAGCAGCTTGTGAGCACGCCAACGACGCTCACCGCCGATCAACTCATAAGCTCCATCGCCTACAGGTCGGACCGTCAACGGCTTCACCAACCCAACAGAGGCGATCGAGTTCGCTAGGTCCTCAATAGCTGCTTCGCTGAAGGTCAAGCGAGGCTGAAAGGGAGATACCCGAATCGAATCGACCTTTACCTCAGCGAGAACGCCGCTGTCACTTGCGGCAACAGACTCATCATTATTAGCTGATGCTGGAGCTAACACTGCGCCCGGACTTGGAGCACTGACCTCCTGTTCTGCCCGCTGTGCGGCAAGCATGTCTGCAACGGAAACCCTGAGATTGGGCTCAGCAATTTCCGTGGGTGGGCGAACCCCCGTGACCCACTGAGGGGGGGCCTTTTTTTGACCTGGGTAATCCTCCGACTTGGCCATATTTCCTCCGAAACCAAGTGGTGGTGCTCCGAGCACCACTGAAATTCTCAAGTTTTAAGTGGTGCTCCGAGCACCAATATTCTTCGCATACACTGCTGGTGCTCGGAGCACCACTTAAATCTAACGGCCCTGGTGCTCCGAGCACCACCTCAATCACTGAGCGGCCAGATCGCGTATTCGTTTCAGCGCCTCACCGAACACGCTGCGCATCGAGTCAATCGTTTTGGAAGACGCACCTTTCCAGACAAGCAGGGGAACGCCTTGATCAAGTGCCTTTCCGTAATCCTCGGAGTAATAGAGTTTTTCCTCTGATACCCGACCAGGGAAAAGATCGTTTAGGACGACCAGGTTATTGAGGATGCGTTTGCGGTTACGGATGAACATCGTAGGGATAGCAAGCACCCCTGGAGAGCGCCGATATGCTTTCGCAAATCGAACCATCCAGTCGTTAAGCCGCATCAGAGCCCTGAACGAAAATTTGTCCATCCGCACGGGGCAGAGGACAAAGTCGCTGGCAACGATGGAGTTCTTGGTGAGCCTGGAGGCGGTAGGCGCGTTGTCGAACAAAATCACATCATACGAGGAGATATCGACCCCTGGGATTTCTCCGCTACGCGCCCGCTCAAGCCACCCGGCATACCAGAAGTCCATGTTGTTTTCGGCATCGAGTGCGACGGCCAGGTCTTCAAGGTACGCATCCGCCGGAATCAGGTGTGGCCCATTTTCACCGAATGGCTTCTTGACGACCTCCTCGAAAGTCATGGGATCAAAACATCTCACCCGGAGATCTGGACTCAGGAGGCTACCAAAGTGGCCGGCGACATAGCGATCGGCAGGTATTCCCATTGCCTCGAGATCTGATAGCGCGAGATCGGGATCGTAGCCAAACACGCTGGACGAATCGCCCTGGGGATCGTTATCAACGCAAAGCACACGTAGACCTGCAAGCTGAAGGAATACCGCAAAGTTGACTGAGGTTGTCGTCTTTCCAGTACCGCCTTTCTGCACGAACGTCGAAATCACAATCTGGCGAGGCAGACCCTTTGCGTAGCCTTTCGCTCGGCGAAGCGCTGCGATGTCAAAAATATCGCGAAGCGTATAAGCCCTCGACGTGACAGTTCCGCGCGGGACCCGTCGAATTTCGATGCCGTTTTCGTCTTCAATGTCTTTGAGGCGACGGGTGGTAAGGCCGAAGCAGTCGGCCGCGAACTGGGGAGGGTAGAGGAGGGTGTCGAAGTCGGTGTAATTGACCGTTTCTTCTTCAAACTGCTCGTTTGACTGCTGCATGACAATCCCTGCATTTGCTGAATACAGGGTGGATGATAATACGTAAAGCCGTATTTTCAAGGCTAAATCACGGTAGGGGTCTTTTTTAGGTTGCTTATCCCGAACTGAAGGCTGCTGGTTCTGCCGGTCAGTTCGGGTTAATGGCTGTTTTTTAAGTATGGACGCGAACTAGATTTTTCATGGAGAGGGCAGGGCAGTTCTATGATCTGGTTAGGCGTACTGTTTTTGAGCTTGGGTACGTGCGCGTTTGAAGTCAGCGCTGATGTAGTTGACTGTGAATTGAGTGTCTAGGGGATGCGATTCGACAACCACCTCGGTGGTGCCAGAGAAGAAGGTCACGTTCTCAAAGCCAAGGCCAAATTCATCAGTGCTGATTTGTAGTTGGTTCCTGAAGCTATCTAACACCTCCTCCAGATGGAGCTTGTCAGCCTTCACCGTAGCGACATCCAGGACCCCTTCAGCGTTAAAGGCCAGCTGGATGTCAGTAACACCATCGAGGTTGACTTCCCACTCTGAAAGGTTCAGTACCGGCCCGCCGGTGTAGGACGTACCAATCTTGTCAATGATGGTGTAGCGCTGCTGGACGTCTACGATCGTCGTAACGCCTACAGCTAGGCTTACCGGCTCCGGCGCTATAGCCGCCATGCTGAGCAGATAAGCTGCGACGCCCGCGTAAGCGGCAGTGTTCATTGGGTTCCTCCAGGTCGTGTTCGGTTTGGATCATTTTCTCCTCACCGACCTGGCGGGTGTGCTGCTTTCCAACCGAATTGTCGTCGGAAAAACGGCACTTGGACTCTGAGTCTGCTTTTGGCTTTGGCTCCTCAACCTCAGAAAAATTAGCTTTCCAGTTTTAAAAGCCTTTTAACTGTTTTTCTCTTGTTGTTCTCTTGTTTTTAAGGGGCTGGAGCCCTAGTGCCACGTGGCTTCCAGAGGAGCATCGACTACAAATTACGGTATTGCGACTACAGATTCCGGCTTTGCGACTATGGATTCCGGCTGACGCGACTACAGATTCCGGCTATGACGACTACAGATTCCGGCCGTTATCCACAGCCTATATGAGGGGGCCTGGGGCTGCGTCTAACGACTACAGATTCCGGCTGTAGGCTTGTGCGCATAGCACGAGTTTGAGTTTTTAAGGCTCGATTTCAAGCAATTTTGTGTGCTGAATTTGCCAAAGCGGCCTGTGTACGCGGGTGTTGTTTTGTAAGTCGTTGTTTTATAAGAATATTTTATTCTTTCCGTCGTTTCTTTGACGTTTCCCCTCGCGTTGCCTTGATTTGGTGTGGAATCGCCAATAAACAGTCCTGCCTGCCCTTCTCGGAGCCAATCGACTACAGATTACGGCTGCTGTGCTAGCCATTTGCTCGATACGACTACAGATTACGGCTATGCCTAGATGGGCGTTACCAGGCAGCAGTGACGCCCAATTCTTTGCTATCGACTACAGATTACGGCTGCGGATCGGAGGTATCGCGCGCCATCGACTACAGATTACGGCTGTTGTACGCGCCGGAGGGGAAGCTAATCGACTACATATTACGGCTGCCACCTATCGACTACAGATCCATGCACCTTCGAGCTATCTGAACAGGTGGTTGGCTGTAAGGCCCATGGTTACTGGAGGTTAGAGATTAGACGACTCCTGGGTATCGACTACAGAGGAATCTCTCTGTAGGGTTCCGTTATTAATCGTAGGGCCAGACATGTCCAATTTACCCAAACCTACTAAACCTGAACCTAAGCCGCTCCGGGTCACGAAATCCAATACGCTGATTACCGCGTCGTACCGACTGACCCTCAACGAGCAGCGGTTGATCCTCGCGGCTATCAGCAAGCTCGATCCACGAAGGCCCATGCCGAAAAAGGTGTCCGTGTCGGCCGTGGACTATTCGGATATCTACGGCGTCCAGCTCAGGCATGCCTATGAGCAGATGAAAGTGGCAGCTGATGAGCTGTACGAGCGCGACATCAAGACCTTTGACGGGTCCGGCATGGAGCGGAAGCGCTGGGTTGATCGGGCCAAATACCTGGATGGTGAAGGTCGCGTTGAGTTGTCGTTCACCATTCATGTCATGCCCTATCTCACGATGCTGTACAGCAAAGTGACTAGCTATGATCTACGTCGGGTAGCCTGCCTGGACTCGAGCCATTCATTCCGGCTGTTCGAGATGCTGATGCAATTTCGGAAGACTGGATGGGCCTACATCGAGGTTGAAGCCTTGCGGGTAGCCCTTGGCTTGTCGGATGCATATCAACGATTCAACAACCTCCGCCAGAGGGTCATAGATCCGGCAGTTGAGGAGCTGAAGACAAAGAGCAATCTGGATGTCAGCTACGAGTTGAGAAGGGAAGGGCGGAAGGTGATCGCAATCAAATTCACCTTCTGTGATCTCGCACAGCTCCCGCTTAATCTGGAACTTGACCCTGAGGATCTTCCACCGCTTCCTGAGTATGACCCTGCCGAAGAAAGCGAATGGCTGGTCACTAAGCCCCTGGGCGAGTTGGCTGAAGCTCAGGAAGCTGGACTGCTGTTCGCTGTTTCGGCGGATGAAGAAGATCAGCCTGATTAGCATGCGTCGTCATCTGACGACCGTTTGTGCCTTTGTGAGCAGTGTCGTCTGTGCCTTTTTTCCGCCCATGTCGTCATTTGCCGCCCTTTTGGTGCCGCTCCCACAAAAAACCCGCCTTAATCAGACTGTGTGAAAACACACTGACGGTGGTTCCAAACAAACGCCCCGACTTGTTCGGGGCGTTTGTTTTTGTGCGCACAGCAGTGAAAAAAGGCTTTTCAGCCCATCAACGCCATCAACTGACGTGTACCAAGCACGTTAATTGCTCTTTTCAGGTTGTAGGCGTTCACCGCCAAGGCCATTTCGGCTCTCGTGCCTTCGAGTTGTCGCAACAAGAAGCGAGCGTTGCCAAATAACCACTGTTTAAGATTGCCGAAGGGGTGCTCCACGATGGATCTTCGGCTGACCATCATTTCGGGGTGCGCCTGCATGCGCCGCTCCATTCGTTCGAAAGCCTCTTCGTGAGCATGGCGTGAGACATAGCGACGCTTGGCTTCGGTGCATTGCGCTTTCAGCGGACAATCGGCGCAGTCACTGACCGCCGCCTGGTAGATACGATCACCCTTGCTGGTTTGCTTGAGTGTCAGCCATTTGCCGGCAGGGCATTGATATCGATCCCGCGATGCATCGTAGGTAAACATGGTTCGGTCGAAGAACGCCTGTTCCTTGCCGCTGGAATTGATTGACCGATTCGGCGGCACATAAGCCGTGATGTTCTCATCTTCACAAGCCCGGAACTGCTTGCCATTCGAGTAGCCCGCATCGGCAGTGACCGTCAGCTCATCTTGCTGCAATTGTTCCTTGGCGGCCTTGGCCATCGGCTCAAGTTGCTTGCGATCATCACTGTCCTGAGTGACTTCATGATGCAGAATCAGGCAATGCTCAGCGTCTACGGCGGTTTGCACGTTGTACGCGACCCGCGGCCCTTTGTGCGTTCGCATCATTCGGGCATCGCTTTCGTGGGTATTGAATTGCTCAAGCTCCATTGATTTCATCAGCGCCTGGCACGTCAGGTTATTGGAGTGCCTGACTTCAAGTTGCACCAAAGCCGTCTTGACCGCACTGCGATCAACCACCTCATTGGCTTCGGTTTTATCCGCCTCATCCAGCTCGGCCAGGTATTGGGCAATGCGTTTATCCAGTTTCTGCTCCTGGTGCTTGAGCCGCTTCAAATTCATATGACGCCGCGAGGAAGCAACCGCTTGAAACTTGCTGCCATCGATGGCCACCAGCTCGCCTGCGATGAGACCTACCGTGCGGCAAAACTGGACGAAGGCACGACAGGTCGCGATAAAGGCTGCTTTGTTGTTTTTGCGAAAGTCGGCGATGGTCTTGAAGTCGGGTTTGAGCCGGTTGATCAACCACATCACTTCGATGTTGCGCTGGCACTCGGCTTCGAGCCGCCGGGATGAGCGAATCCGCTGGAAATAGCCATAGAGGAATAGCTTGAGCTGATCGGCGGGATCGTAAGAGGGGCGCCCGGTACCTTTTGGCAGGGCTTTATCGAAACCCAAGCGCACAAGATCAAGCTTGGCGACGTAGGTGTCGATCACACGAATGAGGTGATCCTCGGGGATCAACTCTTCCAGCGAGACCGGGAACAGGCTGGTCTGGCTGCGGGACTCTCCTTGGATGTAGGTCATAACGAAAAATGCTCCGTATCTTTCGATACGGAGCATTTTCTTGGATCGCCAGGCAGATTGCTAGGTTTTCACACAGTCTGTTAATGGCGGGTTTTTCTTGGCCCGGTCTGGAGCGCGCAGAGCTCAGTAATTAGGCACAAGCGTAAAGAGGCTTCGCCGCCATTGGCATACATCCTCGCCTGTTGCTCGGCCTGCATTTTTGAGTGCGTCGAAAACGCTCAGGGCAAACGACATTGCAGCCTGGTCGTCTTCGTGGAGGTCGACAATCACAACCGGAAACTGGTCGCCGTCATCGGCATCAGGTGTTGCTATGGCGACTGTCTGAATCCCCCAGGTGATGCCATCATCGTAAGGTTCAACAACAAACCGCTTGAGCCGGCGAATCATGCCGTCACGAATCATCTGAATCAGATCGGTGCATGCCGGCTCCGATTGGCGGTGCTGGAAAAGTTGGATGGCTGTCATAAGCTACGGCTCCCTTGATATGCAGTCATCCTGCCAGCAATCCTGTAAATCCCAAACGGAATTCCCCTGGCGTTGTTCTGCGTCGGATTGGTGGCGAACCCTAGCATTCTTCTCCCTCCTGGTTGGGCGTGCTATTTCCCGCGGGAGGTGGTGGGAGATCAACGAGGGTGGGAGTGGCTACGCAAAATGCTGTTTGCATGCCAGAAACATCTCCGTCCCAGCACTCGCATTCGGCATCCCAAGATTCGCGATCAAAGTCGAAGGTTGTCCCGAGATCAACAGCCCCATCCAGGGTGGTGTATGCCCCGCTCAAGGTTCCGTTGATCAGCACCGCGTAGCAATCGTCGCCGATTTGCAATGCTTTCCCTGGATTGGCTTCAAGAAGACGCTGATAGCAAGAAAGGATCTCGTCGTAATTCATGATTGCTGCTCTGATTCCGGGTGTGAGAAGACATTGCCAGCTCTCCAGAAATACCCAAATCCTGTAAAGGACAGAGCTAGCAGCACCCCGCTTGGGTTTGTGCGTGGCTATGCAACCATGGAGCCATATCAGAACGGAGATCCAAGGGATGAACTTCACCCACGAACAGGGGCCAGCGATTAACTCGTTGGCCCGTATCGTCAAGCTGGTGGCTTTTGCTGGAACTGGGAAGACCACCACGCTTGTTGGCTATGCCAAGGCTCGGCCTCAATGTCGTCTGCTCTACCTCTGCTACAACAAAAGCGTCGAGATTGCTGCCAAGCAAAAATTTCCGCCGAACGTGACGTGCAAAACAGCCCACGGCTTGGCTTATGCGTCGATCGGATCGAAGTACAGACACAAGCTCACGAGCAACCTACGCCTGACCGACATCGCAAGGATTATCGGCTCTCAGAACTGGGAATTGGTGCGCAGCGTGCAAGAAACGCTGAATAATTATTTGGCAAGCGCGGATGACGACATCGAGCTCTGTCACTGCCCTGTCAGTAAGCTGAAAACGGAGCGAATGAAGCGCGCCGCCGGCAGCATCGTAGAAGGAGCCAGGCAGCTTTGGGGGCAAATGTGCGACATCCATAACGAGGCTGCGAACATTACGCACGATGGGTACCTAAAGCTCTGGGCTCTCTCGAAACCAAACTTGCGGGACCGTTACGATATCGCGCTTGGAGATGAGGCACAGGACATCAATCCAGTGATTGCAGGTGTGCTTGCGCAGCAGGCGGCATACGGTATGGGTGTGGTCGTTTGTGGTGATGGCCATCAGATGCTGTACCGCTTCAGGGGGGCCGTAGATGCTCTCAATGCAACCTGGCTCGACAAAGCGGAAGTCCATTACCTCACTCAGTCGTTTCGGTTCGGGTCTGCCGTTGCGCACGTCGCCAACATGGTTCTCGCGTTCAAGGGTGAATCCCGCCAACTGGCTGGGCTTGGCGGCGAGACTCGTGTTTCCAAGGCACTACCTGCTGACCTTGAACATCGCACCGTACTCTGCCGGACGGTGGTTGGAGTGATCGAGACGGCGCTGGCCAATGTAGAGACTGGCGCAAAGATCTACTGGGTTGGGGGGATCGAGGGTTACAACCTCCAGGATCTTGAAGACCTACATGCGCTATCGAAGGGGTGGCGTGACCGAGTGAAGGGGAAAAAACTCCTCCAGGAATATCCTGATTACGATCTCTACAAGCAGATTGCCGATGAAAGCCAAGACCCTGAGATGAACCGCTCGATCAAGATCATCGAGCAGTACAGCGCGGATCTCCCAGAGTTATTTGCCAAGCTGCGGCGTAATGCTGTCACCGATGAGCTTGAAGCCACCATCACTCTCAGCACCGCGCATCGTTCGAAGGGCTTGGAGTGGGATGCGGTGCAACTGGCTGAAGATTTCACCTTCGATCCATTCAATCCAGAGAACGAAAAGGAACCATGGATTGATGAGATGAACCTCCTCTACGTCGCGTGTACCCGCGCCATGCGAGTTCTTGCTGTCAACTCGACGATGTTGGAGATCATGAAAGAGTTCGTCGACCGGCGTGACGGCCGCAAGCCAAATACCCCGATGGTTTTCAAGAAGAAGCAGGTAGCTGCCGCGTAGTGCTCCTCGAGCATGCTTCGACTTTCGAAAACCACCCACTGATCACAGGAGATATTCTCATGCCCATTTCTACAGGCCAGGCAGCTTTGCTTCAGCAGCTGCGGGATCAAGGCTATGTAGTCTTGCTCGTTGAGCCGAGCGAAACTGAACACATCAGTCGAGAAAGGTTGGAGAGCCGTTTGCGGGCCGATGCTGCGGATCACATTGAGGATCTGTTGTCCCTTGAGGCAGTCCGAGTTCGTTGAGCTGACACGTAGCAAATAAAGCCCGCCTCGAGCGGGTTTTTTGTGAGCGGATTTTGGGATACTCGATAATACCACCCCTTCAATCGCGAGATGGCTTTCGCACCCTCGGCGTCGCTTCTGGTTAACATGGAGCGGAGGGGGAGGAGGGCGCAAGGGATAGCCGGAGTGAAGGGGTGGTATTATGAGGATGCCTAAATGACTGACGCAATTGTTTCCGCTTACGAGCGCTTGGTCGAAACCGTTGGGGCTTTCAATGAGAAGTGGCCCGCATTGGTTGTCGGCGGGATGATATGGCGCATCCCGCTCCTCACTGAACAGAGGACGCCATCTCGAATCAGTGTCCAGGTGCTGACAGGAAGTGACGCAATCAAGGTCGCTGTAGAGGCGTTACGCGAATTTGAGCGCGATCTCGGCCAGGCTCCAGGTACCGTGCTGCGTTTGCCGGGGTACTTTATCCTCTCCGGATCGATACTCGATGAGGGTAGGGCGGTGAATCGCTGCAAGAGCGAGCTGGTGGACGCGATCGAGGCTGAGCGCGTGTTTCGCAACGTCGCCGTTAGCCGCCGCTCCCACATCATGCGCCAGGCCCTGGGGAAAAATTTCTCTCTCAACCAGCTGAAGCGCGCAATCCAGGTGTTTGATGCGGCCCCAAGACAGATCACATTCACCTGGGCCGGTCACACCTCAGGAAAAGAGCGTGTCACTGTTGGCCACGTCCGTGAGGTACTGCTCGCCGAGGCCCATGAAAAGGCTATGGCCACCGGCGAGCCGGTGGTAAATAGCCCCCAATGGATCGATCTCCGCAGCATCGCGAACATGGCTGAAACCGATGTGTTGGATGTGCCAAAGCCTATCGCTCCGCATCCACGGGCCATGCTGTGGTTTTCCGAACGCAGCCGTTACGACGCAATGCTCCATGCCAACCTCCCATTCTTCGTACTTGACGGGCAACCTGCTGCAAGAATCGTTGGCCTCAAGGACTTCGATAGAGACGCACGATCAGCAAAACGGCCTGACGTAAAGCAGCGGTTACCGGCACTCCCTGGGGGGCGCTTTTTCGTAGCCTCATCCAGTGCGGAATCAGTTGCCCACGAGCCCAGCGCGCCGGATGGGCTTGAGGTGCTATCGACGTACCGAGAGTCGGTCAAAGACGCCGCAGGCCGGAAATAGATTTTCCTTATTTATCAATCAGTTATTCGCATAATAGGGATTATGTTAAACGAATAGCATCCTAATAATTAGGACGCCACGAATATCCCTCATTGATCTGAGCTGTTCAAGCCCCTCTTGAACCGCGTACGCTCCGCTGAGGCCGCTGCATCCCGCTAGCGGCCTGAAATGGAGATAGACAAGATGATGATTGATGGCGTTGAGAAACGAATCGAAGCCGGCGTGAATACGGCCCTGGACATGGTTGAGGTACTGGTTGCAGCTGGCCAGCCCCTCAAAGCTGCGATTGCCACCTCGCGAATACTCACGATGGAGGTTGTCCGCGAGTCTCTGGCAAAGAACCTGGCAAACAAAAGCGGCTCGGTGATTACTCACACCTTGGCCACTACGCCAGCCGAATCTGGGCCGGTACCGGCCCAGCACAGCACCAAAACGAAACAGCACCAGACCGTTGATTGATCATCGAGCCCGGCCGGGAGGTCTTCACGATACACCCGGCCAGGTACACAGTAAGCCCCCCTCGCTTGACTCATCTCCTCAGCACGGGCTGTAGCGCCCCGAAAAGTGCCCTGGGAGCTAACCCTAGCACCAAAGCGCTTCAAGCCACATATGGCCCCTATCGGCAGTTTCCGGCCCGCCTGAATCCCGCGGCTTCGGCGTCCGCAGCGCTTGCAAACTCTACGCGGTTTCGCGTTCCGACCTTTCCGTAGCTCGGACAGCCCACTGGCAGGTGGTAAACATTGCTATTGCGGTTGCCAATCACCGGAGAAAGCCCGCTGGAGGCGTATCCACCAGATACCTGGTGTTCAACTGATTCGCTCCGAATGGCCTGTGCCATTGTGCCGGCTCCCTTCACTCGCATACCGAGACTCCAGGATCTTTCACCTGTCACGAATGGGTTGCTATGCCCCATTACTCTGGCGATCCGCCGGTCACGCTCCAGTTGTGGGAGGAAAATAAAGTGTCATCCTAACTACAGGACCCTGCAACGTAGCAATTCCTGCAAAAATCCATTTAAAACAATGACTTATTTCAATTCTGCCATCTGCAAGCGTTTTGTGGGGATGGAGGCCGGAATCATTAAAGTATCATCCTAATTTTCGCTCAACCTTGGAAAATGCTGAGAATCGTAAAAATAAAGTTTCATCCTTTCCGCTACTAGTTCAAGGCTTTCCCGCCGCTTTCTTCCGGCCGCCGGCAACAACGCTGCTTGGCTGAGGCGATCCACTTGCGCTACCGCTCACTGATCAGATCGCACTTGAACTCGACGAGCAGCCAACCATCAGGCCGAGCGTGATCGCCAAAAAAAAGGTTCATCGCGCTTTCCCGGGGAAGGCAGCCTTGATTTTCAGGAAAAAGTATTCCGAGTCCCGAAAACCATAGGCCATACGCTTGATCACCTTGATGCGGTTGTTGACGCCCTCAAGGACGCTGGTATGCATATGGAAGTTGGCACTGGCGAGGATGCCTCGGGCGTATTTGCGCAGGTTGCGAGCGAAGCGCTGTAGCGGCGCGAGGCCGCTGTCCCGGGCGTGCCGCAACCAGGTTCGCCAGCGGCGCCAGCCCTCTCGTACGCTGGGGGCGAACCAGACATCCTTCAGCGCATCCTTGAGGACATAGACCGTAGCCAGCGGCTGGTTGGCCGCGAGTAGTTCTTGAAGCTGCACGGCTTGTCCGTCCTTCAGGTTGTTGCGATTGCGCAGCAGCAGCCAGCGGCTTTGCTTGACCGCCTTTCGTGCCGGCTTGTCTTCGCGCAGGAGGTTGGCCTGGTCAACCCGGATACGGTCGATCACATCCCGACCGTAGCGCGCGACGACGTGAAACAGGTCGTACACCACTTCGGCTTGCGGGCAATGCTTCTTCACCTCCAAATCAAAAGCCGTGTTCATGTCCATGGCCACCGCCTCTATCTGCTGGCAGTGCTTGCCGAGCAATTCAAAGAACGGGCGGACCGCCTCGCGGCTGTTGCCGTGGCCGACCCACAATACCCGCGTTCGCTCGGCATCCATGATGACCGTGGCATAGCGATGCCCTTTGTGCAGGGCGAACTCGTCCATCACCAGGCGGCGGACACCGGTTGAATCGAAGTTGCCTACCTCGGCTTGAAGGCGTCGTTTATCGAGCGTTTTGAGGGTGTGCCAATGCAGGCCGGTGAGCTGGCTGACGTGGCTGATCGGCAGCAGCCGCAGCAAGCTTTCGAGCCATATCCGTAACCGCTGGGTCAGCCGAGATGCTGGCTCCAACCAGTCGATCCGCTCGGTCACCCGCCCACAACTCAGGCAATCGACTCGGCGCACTGGTAGTTGAAGCAGGACGCGCTGATCGAACAGATCACGATCACGCACCAGACGAATCCGGCGATCGTGAATCAACGGGCTGAACTGGCCACAACGCCCGCACTTAGGAAGAGAGCCGGCTTGAGGTTCAAGCTCAATGAGGAGGGTGTTATCGGTAGATGGGCGACAGGTAACGGCGTCGTAGCCTGGCCAGAAAGCGGCAAGATCAATAGGATGCACGGCGACAGCAGGGACAGGTGAAGGGTGTGTTTGGCGACTGCCAATTTACCTGCTTCCCTGACTGTCAACTCGCTCTTCCCCCAGACTCCGCGAAGAACCAAAAAAAACGGATCATGCGAAATCCTTCGTTGAGTTTGGCGCGGGTTTTTAGCAAATCAGCTGGCCCGCGATCCGGTTGAGAGTGATCCGAAGCGGTCCTTGACGACCGGCACAAATCGGTCAGAAGCGGTCGATGATTCCAATAAATCCGCCCCCTTTTTCCCGTAACTCCTGGCTACCTGCGACCAAGTCTAAGCAAGCTTCTGTGTCAGCTGCCCGATGAATAGCCGCAGCCATTCGTGCTGAGGCTTACTGTTCTTGGCAATGTCCCAAACCATGAAGCATCGAAATGATGGAACCGGAATCGGCGCCGGACAAATACTTAGCCGAGTCATGGCCGAATAGCTCTCGGCGGCGAACGTGGGAATTGTGGCTATCGCGCCGCTGCTGATCAACGTGGTGAGCGCGCCACTGAAGTGGGTGAATGAGGCTATAACACGCCTCGAATAGCCCGCCGCTTCGAACATGTCGTCGATAAAGCCGCGGCGGCCGTCATAGGAAACTCGCACATGGCTTGCCTCGAAGTACTCCTCCAGGCCGATAGGTGTGCCTGCGTTGTCTGCGCCAGGCAGGTACAAGCAGGAGTATGACGAGGAAAACAGCACCTTGGATGAATACCCGCTGCTGAAGTCTTTCGGCTCGCTGCAAATCACTAGATCCATGTCCGGATCTTGTAGCGACTGTTTCCACAGTGAGCTGTTGCTCTGATGGAACGAAAAGCTCACTCCCAGCCCCTGATCCGCTGCGGCGTTAACGATCCGCGGAGCGAGATAGGCCTCAATATCATCGGACAGACCGATGTTGAAAATGTAGCTCGAGTCGTGTGCGGAGAAATCCGGCTCTGCCCCAAGCACGCCTGAGATAGACGTAAGGGCCTCGGCGATCTTCGGCGCCAGCTCCATCGCCCTACGGGTTGGCTGCATTCCGGAAGCGGTGCGGATAAAGAGCTCATCTCCGAAATGCTCACGCAAACGACGCAACGCCGAGCTAACTGCCCCCTGGGTCACATGCAGCATGGCCGAGGCTCGGGTGGCACTGCGCTCGGTCATCAGGCAGTGGAACGTCAGCAGCAGGTTCAGATCAATTCTCGAGATATTACGTACACTAATCCGGCTCATATTTTCTAATCGTTTGCTCTGCGGCCGAGAGGATTCATAGTCTGCTGCCCATACACACCTAAGAAAAGCTGGGGAGCACCGTGGACGCAATTAATAAAAAAGTAAATCCAAGCAGTATCCATACCAAGGGTGAGCAGTCAGACATTCGCAAGCGTGCAATCGCGGTGGGTATCGGCAACTTCATGGAGTGGTTCGACTTCGCCATCTACGGCTACTTCGCTGCCGTGATCGGTATGTTGTTCTTCCCCTCTAGCGCCCCAGGTGTATCGCTGCTGTCGTCGCTGGCAGTGTTCGCCGTAGGCTTCGTATCGCGACCATTTGGAGCATTGATTCTGGGGCCCATCGGTGACCGCCTCGGTCGCCGCGCGGTGCTTATCATCACTGTCTTCGGTATGGGTGTGTGCACCACGATCATCGGACTTTTGCCCACCTATGAGGCAATCGGTATCGCTGCACCTGTCTTGCTGATCGTCATGCGTTTCGTGCAAGGCATGATGGTAGGGGGCGAATGGTCTAGCGCAGGTATCTACATCGTAGAGAGTGCTCCGTCCAACCGCCGCGCGACGGCAGCCAGCGTTATCACTGGAACGGCTGGCTTGGCCTTCTTGTTTGGTACGTTCACCGCCGCGAGCCTCACCTCAACACTCGATGACCAGCAACTGGCGTCCTGGGGCTGGCGGATCCCATTCGTTGCCTCCATCGTGATGACCGGTATCGCCATCTTCATCCGCCGGAAGCTGGGTGATACCCCCGTGTATGAAGAGCTGGTACGTCAACGCGATTCACAACAGTTCGAAGCACCGAGCAAGTCTGTACACCGTCGCGCCTTCATCACTACTTTCGCCTTCTCAGCGCTGTTCGGCGTCTCGCTCTACTACTTCATCACCTACGCCAATAACCACCTGGTCACTACCGTTGGGCTACCACGAAGCAATGCACTATGGCTGTGCAGCATCGCGCTGGTTGTCTATGTCATTGCCAATCCACTGATCGGCCGGCTCAGCGACAGCATCGGGCGACGCAAGCTGCTGCTCAGTGCTGCTGCCGCACTCTCTGTACTGGCCTATCCAATCTTCCTGCTGCTCAACACCGGCAACCCAGTGGCAATCCTCGCAGGATTGATCGTTCTGGGACTACTTGTGGCTGTAACTGCGGTGATGGATGTGGTGCTGCTGGTTGAAGTCTTTCCAGCGTCCATCCGCTCCACGGGAGCAGCGCTCGGTCACAACCTGGCCCTGGCGACACTCGCAGGCCCAGGCCCCTTCATTGCCGCCGCCCTGATTAGCCAGACTGGCGACGCGAACATCCCTGCCGCCTATCTAGCAGCCGTCTCGCTGGCATGCCTCATCGTGCTGTGGAAGACCTTGCCGGAAACCCGCGACAACGACATCACACGTTTCTAGGTTCTTACTGCCCTCAGGAGTTTTTCATGACCAAAATTGCAGTCATCCAGGCCGCCTCTGTTCCTTATGATCCTGCAGCCAGCGTTGAAAAGGCTTCCACAATTCTGCGGCGCGTAGCAGATCAAGGTGCAAGGCTGGCCGTATTCCCTGAAGCGTTCATTGGCGGATATCCCAAGGGGATAGCTTTCGGTAGCGTAGTGGGTAATCGCAGCATCAGCGGGCGTGAGCTGTACCAACGCTATGTCGATGGGGCTGTGACGCTGGATGGGCCGGAACTGGCATTGCTTGCTGAAAGTGTCGAGCACACAGGGGTTACCACTGTGATTGGTGTAATCGAGCGCTTCGGTCGCACCCTTTACTGCACCGCGGTCACCATCGCCCCAGGCCGGGGTATTGCCGGTTACCACCGCAAGCTGATGCCCACCGGCCAGGAACGACTAATTTGGGGCTTCGGTGATGGCTCGACAATCGAGCCTGTAGAAACTGATTTTGGCGTCCTGGGGAGCGTGATTTGCTGGGAGAACTACATGCCAGCACTACGCCAGGCCATGTATGCCCAGGGTGTTCAGATCTACTGCGCCCCGACAGCAGATGACCGTCCGTCCTGGGCCAGCTCCATGGTGCACATTGCTCTTGAAGGGCGTGTTTATGTGTTGTCAGCCTGCCAGGCAATCCGTCTTGGTGAATACCCACAACAGCACCGCGATGCATTCGGCCTGGAGTTCAACGAGGACGATTACGTGATGCGAGGGGGCAGCATGGTTGTAAGTCCGCTCGGAGAAGTACTGGCAGGGCCGGTGTTCGACTGCGAGACAGAAATCTATGCAGACCTCAATATGGATCTGCTTAGCCAAGCCAACTTGGACTTTGATGTCGTCGGCCATTATGCCCGGCCGGACATCTTTGAACTCAAGGTGAACATTGCCCCGCAGGCCCCGGTAACCCTGGAGCGATAAGTACGGGAGCCCGCAGAATTCGGGAAAATTCGTACGCTAAGGTTTTCGCGAGCCAAGGTTGGCTGGGTTTTCAATGACTTAGCGAACCATGGCTAGCGCCGGGCCTTTTCAAACGCGGCCGTGACGGTCTTGGCCAGCGAATCCATCATCGCCTTGCGCTGATTGAAGCGGCCATCAGGCAAATCGATGACCTCATAGGGGTTGTACGCCGGAATCCCAGAAATTTCCGTCAGCCCAGCTCCAGTCCCGCCACGAGCGCATCCAGGTCGATGAACTTGCCGTCAGTCTGGAAGGTGTAATGCCCGTTCAGCAGGATGTGCCGCCAGGCCGCTGGCGACATCTGCGTGATCAACGCCAGCGCCTTGGCATTGCCAGCTGCCTCGTACTTCGTCAGCAGCAGGGACAGGATCGCCGAGTTGTAGAAGATGATCGCGTTGCCGATCAGCCTGGCGCACTGGTTGCTGATCTCGATTTCGATGTCGGTGCGGCCGGTCAATTCCTTCTTCCCACCGACTTGGGCGATGGTCGAGCGTAGCTGGTGATAGGACTCAATGCGGTTCTGCGAGCGGTGAACATTACGCTCCAGTTGCGGGTCGCGCAGGTAGCGCAGTGTGTAGATACTGCGGATGAGCTTGTCGAACTCGAAGATTGCGCGCCGCGTCGGGTTCGGCGCCGTATAGGTGCACAGCTTGCGGATCAGCGTGCCCTGCGTCATTTCCTTCAGGCCCAGTGTGGCGACGATTCGGTCGATGTTCGCCTTCTCACCGACGATGAGTTGCCGGTCGATCTGGCCAGCCGGCCGGATCAGGCATTTCTCGTACAATGCCAGATCATCGGCGCAATACAGCTCCTGCAACTGGTCGTCGAGGTCGGTGAAGCGCGGCTCGAAACGAAGTCCGAACCAGTGCAGGATGGCGAAGTTGGCCTTGTTGATGCTGTGCATGTCGCCGGTGATCGCGCTCGGCACGATGTCCGACGTGTTGCGGTACCAGATGTCGAACACGTGGTGAGCCTCGTACTCGTGTGCGCCTATCAGGTAGCCGTTCAACGGCACGTGATTGCACAGCAGCGTGTAGGCGACGACGCCCTTGCCGCGGCCGAAATATTTGCGCGAGTAGCGCGCCTTCACAGTTGGTCGCTCGACGCCGAATTTCTGCCCATCAACGGCACCGTACAACGAATCGAGGTCGAACGAGTAATGCGGGAAGATCGGCAGTGCGGCGATGGCGTTGCTGATGCAATCGTTGGCCACATGTAGCGTCGCCTGGCGCAGGTACTGCTGGTAGGTACTCTCCAGGACGTGGTACGGGATGTCGCTGGTACGTGCCATAACCTGGTTGCCGTGGTTCATGGCTTGGGCAATGATCACCGCCATCAGACTGTCGGCGTCGGCTACCTTCTTCGCATAGCGTGGCTGCAATGGTGTCAGCGCCGACAGGAACTGGCACTGGCCGTTGACGAAGCGAAACACGTCGGCGACATCGCAGTATGGCAGTTGCTCGTAGAGAGCTTGCTCGCGCGCCTTCTGGTTCTCCCCCTTGGGCTTGCGCCAGGTCAGTCTCTGCGTGTCCTTGTCGTATTCCAGGTGCGTCAGCTTGCCCTGTTTCAGCTCGCGATTGAACGCCACCCATTGCGCACGCAACTCGGCCGCCAGTGCATCGAGCTGGGCACTGACCGGCTGCCGCAGGAAGGGGATGTCCATCTGCGCGAGCACGGCGGCTTTCTCGTCCATCGAAACCAACTCGTCGGACAAATGCCGGTGCTGCAAGCTATCGTCAATGTAGAGCTCGCCCGCCTGGAAGCGTTTCCTGACCTGACGGTAAAGCCAGAATTCGTAACGATCGGCATGCAGGCCTGTCGGCGTGCCTTCGGCATCGAACATCAGCAGGTACGGACGCAAGCGTTTCGGCAGCGTTGCCGCCGGACATTCGTCGAGTGGCCGTTGTGATAGGCGCTGCTGCTTGGCGAACACGCTCTTGGCCCAAGTCAGCGCCGCGAGCCATGGGTTATCGGGGGCCGTGCCGGCGAAGTCGAGCGCGACGTACAGCGGCCGTAGATGGCGTCGAATGCGTTCGGCCAGGCCGTCCACCGCCTGCCAGTGCAGCGCCAGTTTGTTCAGTGGCTTGACGCTCATGCGCTGCGCCGTGTTTTGCAGCAATTCCCTGGACATGATTTTGTAGGCGCGTTGGCGCACCTCGCCGAACGGCGTCGGATCGGCCACGCTGTCGTCCACGTACAGCGACAGCAGGCGGCCAACCTGCGGCGTTTCCTGATGGCGTCGCAGCTGTTCGGCGACAAAGGACTGTTTCGCACCCGTGCGGCTCTCGTCCTCAAGTTTTTTCATGTGGAAGGCCATCGCGTCGACCAGGTTGTCGGTGAGCTGCCGGTAACGTACCCAGGCATAGCACAGCAGGTAGAGCCGGGTCTGCTCCGCCTTCAGGTGGCGCAGGTCATGGACGGTATAGAAGTTCGCCAGGCTCGCGTAGTACAGCAGGTTCTGCTGCGAGATGCCGAGCTTGGGCAGCAGCGCCTTGGCGATCCCGTGCAAGGACTTCAGCGTGGCGCGCTTCTCGCGCTCCCCTGCCATCTGACGCCAGCCGAAATCTTTAGCGTCCTGCTTGAGCGCTGCCAGTTGAGACAGGGTGTCGTCACGCACCAGGAGCTGGCCCAGCGCAGCTTTGGCCGATTCGTCCAACACTTCTGCCAGCAAGCCGCCCAAGCGCCTGCGTTCGGTGGACAGGGCTTCACTGACCAGCTCTTGTAAGGTGGTGTGGCCGGGCCGGATGATTTTGTGCTCGCTGAGCCAAACGATCAGTTCGGCGGCCACGAATCCTGGCATTACGTCGCGCCGCACGATCTGTTCAGCCTGCTGTGCCAGTTGCGGCAGGAAGCTAGCCGCCCACGACCGGTAGCCGAACAGTTCGGCGATCTGACCCCTCTGGCTGTAGTGCTCATGCTTGGTGATCGCCTTGCGTTCGAACGCTTCGCCGTGGAAATAGCGACTCAGCACGAAGGCGCAATCGTCCTCGACCTCATGCCAATCGAAGCGGAAGAAAGCATGCTTGGCCTTGAAGTAGCCGATCTGCAAGACGCAATAGACTTGGGCCTGCAGGCTAGGCCGGCTGCTGGCGAACGCCAGTTCAGATTCGGCCAACGCCAGGTATTCCAGCCGCTGAGCATCGTCGAAGTCCGGTAGGCGGTACAAGGCTTCCTGCTCTGCGTCAGAAAAGACGGTGAGTAGCTTATTCTTGTTGCTCATCGACCGTCCTTCCCGCACCACGCCAACCTGCTCGCGTCAATGTTTCGATCAACGTAGTGCGCTTGACATTGAAGTTGCGGCACACCGCCGCCTTAGACATGCCGCCATCGAGCGCGGCGACGATGGCGTCCAGCTTCTCACCAGTGATCGCCTGCGGCCGGCCGCCGATCCGGCCGCGTTTGCGTGCGGCGGCCAAGCCCGCGACGACGCGCTCCTGAATCAAGGCGCGCTCGTACTGCGCGAGCGCACCGAACACCTGGAACAGGAATTCGCCCGAGGGCGTCGTAGTGTCCAGGTTCTCTGTCAGCGAGCGGAACGCCACCCGCTTGTCCTTGAGCGAAGTCACAATGGCGAGCAGGTGCGACAGCGAGCGACCGAGCCGGTCGAGTTTCCACACCACCAGCACATCGCCGGCTCGAACGAACTCAAGCGCCCGCGCCAAGCCGGCACGGTCATCCTTCGCGCCAGAGGCACGATCCTCAAACAGGTGACGCGGATCGACGCCGGCGGCGAGCAGCGCGTCGCGCTGCAAGTCCGTGCTCTGGCGGTCGGAGTCCGACGACACGCGCATGTAGCCAACCAACATAGGCGGATAACCATCAAAAACAGGTTTCCGCATAATAGTGAATAGCGATAGAGTTTTCCGTACATTTTTGAGGGGGTGTTGCACAGGTAGCACAGCGGCGGCTGACAGCCTGTCGCAAAACAAATGTTTTACGACACCTCCTTGAGGTTGCCGCGTTTACATCATTACCTGAACAGGTATAAAATTCCGTCATGACAAACAAAGAAAAACCGCTCGAATGGATCGCGAGCAGCCACAAGGATTTGATGGCGTTGCCGTCCGACGTGCGTCGCCGTTTCGGTTACGCGCTCTCGTTGGCGCAGATAGGCGATCAGGATGACGCAGCAAAGGTGCTCAAGGGGTTCGGTGGTGCCGGCGTGCTGGAGGTCGTCGAAGACGATGCCGGCGGCACCTATCGAGCGGTATACACGGTCAAGTTTGCGGAAGCGGTGTTCGTCCTGCACTGCTTCCAGAAGAAGAGCAAGAGCGGAATCGCCACGCCAAAGGCCGACATGGACATCATCCGCGCTCGGCTGAAGGTGGCCGAGGTATTGGCACAGGAGCTACGAAATGCAAAAACGAATCATTGAAGGCGTCGAGGTTCAGCGCAGCTCGGGCAACGTCTTTGCCGACCTTGGACTGCCTGACGCTGAAAAGCTCAAGATCAAGACCGGCCTGGTGGTCGAGATCAGGAGGGCCATGCGCGCCCTTGGGCTGACTCAACAAGCGGCGGCCAAACGCATGGGCATCCCGCAACCGAAGGTGTCGGGCATGATGCGCGGCGACTTCACCAATCTATCCGAACGCAAGCTGATGGATTGTCTGAATCGCCTCGGCTACGACATCGAAATCAAGGTACGGCCAGCAGCCGAGCCGATCGGGCATCTAACGCTCGCAACCGCTTAATCGGAGCCCTCCTGATGGCAGCCCGCATCACCGACGACGAATGGGACGAACTGACTCCCGAGAATTTCGATACCACGGCACTGCTGCGTGCAGTCGATGCCGTGGACGTGCTGCGCGGCGATTTGAATGACAGCGCAGACGGCGCACCTCCGCAACTGCGCACCGACCTGTTGAAGCTGCATCAACTGGCAATGGCCGCGTTCAACGAGAGATCACGCAGCCGAGTGGCTGAGCTATTTGATCTCGCCGTGGATCTTCAGGATCAGGTTGATCATCTGATGACCTCGCTGGAACAAGTGCAAGAAACCCTGTCCCGGTTGACGGCGCTCTACCCAGAAAGCCTGTCCTGAATGTTCTTGGAGACAACCACATCATGAGCCGCAGCCGCCGCAAAACGCCCATCGTTGGGCACACGACCTGCCGTAGCGAGCGCGAGGACAAGAAACTCTGGCATCAGCGCTGGCGAACCCACGAGCGCACCGCGCTGGCCAGCGCGTCGCCGGAAGCTCTATGCGCCCATCTGCCTCTACTGGAAAACCAGGTCAGCAACGTCTGGTCGATGGGTAAGGATGGCCGCTCCTACTGGCCCATCAAGCGCCAGGCCGCCACGGCGGATCGCATTGCCAACCACAAGGGACGCAATCCGCAAGAGCGCGCCTCCCTGAAAAAGCGTCTGCTGCGCAAGTGGATGAGCAAATGAACCTGTCCACCATCGAGGCGCTGGCTATCGCTTGGGCGCGAATCGCTGAAGAAGCAGAACTCCCAGCCGGCTACGAGGGCACGGCGACGCCAGAGGCGCATCGGGCCTGCGAGGTGATCCAGGAGCGGATTCGAGAGCACGTCGTCGCCACCAATGACATGCGGCTGTTCGGCCTGCTGCACCTGCTTGGGCAGGCGTCGCTGCGCATGGAGCAAGCGCTGTGGCCGGAAGAATATGCGCGGATGACCCGCGAGGTCGAGGAAGCTCTCCGAGAGGCCGACGACCCCAACGCCAAGTCGTACACCCACGAAGAAGTCATGCAGGCGATGCAGGAACGCATCGACCGAGCGCGAGACAAAGCCATGTTGATCGGCTGACGGAAATTTCGGCGGTTCCGGCTGATCCAAGAATCTTGGCGTGACCTTACCTCCGCTCTACCGCTGGGTGCCAGCCTCGGCGCACGCCTAACCACCCAACTCAGAAAGGAAAATAAGTTGGTAAAACGCATTCCCGTATCCGAGCTTCGTCTCGGCATGTACATCCACAAGCTCGCCGGCTCTTGGGTTCGACACCCATTCTGGCGCGGCAGCTTCCTGCTGACCGAGCCTCAGGATCTCTCTGCCATTCGAGAATGTGGCGTCGGGGAGGTCTGGGTCGACTTGGCCAAAAGCCAAGTCGCCCCAGAGAGCCCAGAGAGCCCAGAGAGCCCCGAGCGCCCAGCGAGCCCAGAGAGCCGG
>NZ_JASCPO010000200.1:0-10890 GCF_029960145.1 Pseudomonas sp. PS01299
GGCTTGCTCGCGAAGAGGCCGTGTCAGCCTATTCATATGCAGACGACACAACGCATTCGCGAGCAAGCCCGCTCCCACAGGTGAAGATTTTCAGCGCCCCTTTTTCCAGAGCCACGCCCCCACCAGAATCCCCATCGCGCACAGCACCGCCACATAGTAAGCCGGGCCCATCGCACTCTCTTTAAGCAGCAGGCTGACCACCATCGGCGTCAGGCCACCGAAGATCGCGTACGCCACGTTGTACGAGAACGACAATCCGCTGAAGCGCACCACCGGCGGGAATGCCTTGACCATCACGTACGGAACCGCACCGATGGTGCCGACCAGCAGACCGGTCAGCGCATACAGCGGGAACAGCCAGTTCGGGTGATCGGCGAGGCTGTGATAGAAGGTCCAGGAGCTGATCAGTAAGCCCAGGGAACCGAAGACAAACACCCGGCCGGCGCCAAACCGATCCGCCAGGGCACCGGAGATGATGCAACCGACGCTGAGGAACACGATCGCCAGGCTGTTGGATTGCAGCGCCACTGTCGCTGAGAAGTGATAGACCGTCTGCAGCACGGTCGGGGTCATCAGGATCACCACGACAATCCCGGCGGACAGCAGCCAGGTCAGCAGCATCGAGACCGCAATCGCCCCGCGATGGTCACGCAGTACCGCGCGCAGCGGCACTTCTTCGGCCAAGGCCTTGCGCAGTTGCAGCTCGGCGAACACCGGGGTCTCGTGCAGCCAGCGACGCAGATACACCGAGAACAGACCGAACACGCCTCCGAGCAGGAACGGGATCCGCCAGGCGTAATCGGCGACTTCCCCCGGGGTATAAATGCTGTTGATCGCCGTGGCGACCAATGAGCCGAGCAGGATGCCGGCGGTCAGGCCGCTGGTCAGGGTGCCGCAGGCGTAGCCGATGTGCTTTTGCGGCACGTGTTCGGAAACGAAGACCCACGCCCCCGGCACTTCCCCGCCAATCGCCGCGCCCTGGATAACTCGCATCAACAACAGCAGGATCGGCGCCCACATACCGATCTGCGCGTAGGTCGGCAGCAGGCCCATGATCAGGGTCGGCACGGCCATCATGAAAATGCTCAGGGTGAACATCTTCTTGCGCCCCAGCAGGTCGCCGAAGTGCGCCATGACGATGCCGCCCAGCGGCCGCGCAAGGTAACCGGCGGCGAAAATGCCGAAGGTCTGCATCAGGCGCAGCCACTCGGGCATGTCGGCCGGGAAGAACAGCTTGCCGACCACGGTGGCGAAGAACACGAAGATGATGAAATCGTAAAACTCCAGCGCACCGCCCAGGGCCGATAGCGACAGAGTCTTGTAGTCATTGCGGGTCAGGGGGCGTGCAGGTTGCTCGGGCTGCGCGAGGCTCGAAGGCGCTGTGGTCATGGCAAGGGCTTCTCTTATAGGCGGATCTACCGCCACAACAACGCTGGCTGTGGCTTGGGCAGGTTCGGCACCATAGCAAATTGTTCGAAAAAGCACATAGAGGCGCGTATTTGCCGGTCAAAATCAGAACCCGATGGTCGTCGCGGAGTCTACCGACCGATATACTCGCAACCTTGCTCCGGTTTGTAGGGGGTTGCTGTGCGAAAACGTCGTTGGCCCGACCTTTGAACGGGATCAGCCGGTTTCGCAGAGTTTCCCCTTTAGGCGCCTATGGAAAACGTGACGAACGCAGTATGTTCGGTGCTGAATCGTTTTTCCTGAAGACGGCTACCACCAGCAATACCAACGAAGAGTCACGGGTCAGAGGCACCCCCGGCATGATAGAGCTCGAACAAGAAGATCCGATCCCGCAAGGCGACCTGGCCTTGCAAATTACCGCACTCCCGCGCGAAACCAACGGCTTTGGCGATATTTTCGGCGGCTGGCTGGTGGCGCAGATGGATCTGGCGGGTACCGCAATGGCCAGCCGCGTGGCCGGTGGTCGCGTAGCCACTGTCGCCATCGACCGCATGGCCTTCCTGGTGCCGGTCGCGGTGGGCGCGCAATTGTCCTTTTATACCCAGACCCTGGAAATCGGCCGCAGCTCGATCCAGATGATGGTCGAAGTGTGGAGCGACGATCCGCTGTCCAGCGAGTGGCGTAAAGTGACCGAGGCGGTATTCGTCTTCGTCGCCATCGACGGCAGCGGTCGCACCCGCTCAGTGCCACCGCGCGCGCGTTAAACATCGCCGCGGTTTTGCGGTCGATAGTCGTCCCAAGTGTCTGATCGAGAGTTGCCCCATGAACACGCCCAACGTTGAAGCGGTGAAACTGGATGAACTGAACTGCTGGCGCATCCGCCACGGTCAGGCCGAAGTGCTGGTGGCCCAGCAAGGCGCGCACATCCTCAGTTATCAAATCGACGGCCAGCCGCCGATCATCTGGCTCAACGACAAGGCTGTGTTCAAGACCGGCAAGAGCATCCGTGCCGGTGTGCCGGTGTGCTGGCCGTGGTTCGGCAAGTTCGAACGCAACCCGCAGAGCGTGCAGGCCATGTATACCGGTGAGCAACCGGCACCCGCGCACGGTCTGGTGCGGGCGATGGATTGGGAGCTGGGCGGCATCGAATCAGAGGCTGACGGCGTCAAGGTTGAATTCAGGCTGCCCTACCCCGAAGGTGGCCTGCCGGGCTGGCCGTATCAGGTCGATCTGACCCTGACCCTGCATCTGAATGATCAGTTGCACATCAGCCTGACCAGCCACAACCGAGGTGTAGAAACCGTCAGCATCAGCCAGGCGCTGCACACTTATTTCGCGGTCAGTGATGTGCGTAACGTGCACGTCGAGGGTGTTGAAGGGCTGAATTACATCGAGACTCTGGACAACTGGAACACCCACCGCCAGCAAGGCGAACTGCGCTTTACCGGGGAAACCGACCGCATCTACCTCGACGCGCCAGCGCAACTGAGCATCGTCGATCCGACCTGGGAACGACGCATCGTACTGAGCGCCAGCGGCTCACGCACGGCAGTGATCTGGAACCCGTGGATCGACCGCGCGGCAGCACTGGCCGACATGGACAACGATGGCTGGCAGCGCATGCTGTGCATCGAGACGGCGAATGTGATGGATGATGTGGTCACGCTGGGCTCGGGTGCGAGCCATACCATGGGCGTCAGCATCGGCAGCAAACCGCTCTGACCAACACCGCAATATCGATGTGGGTGAAAGCCTTTGTGGTGAGGGGATTTATCCCCGATGGCCTGCGGAGCAGGCCCCTGCCCCTGATTCAAAGCGGGGGTCGCTTCGCAACCCATCGGGGATAAATCCCCTCGCTACAATTGTTCAGATGTTAGAGATCAGACTCCTGCACCACCCGCACTTTGTCAGCTTCCAGCGCATACGCCGCATCGGCCAGGTCATTGCTGACCTTCTCGATCTTCAGCGTGCCGGTTACCCACAGCGGCGTGTAGATGTCATCCAGCTTCAAACCCTTGGGATAACGCACCAGCACCAGTTGATTCGGTGGTGGCGGCGGCACATGGATGCAGGCGCCAGGGTACGGCACGAGGAAGAACAGCGTGCTGCGGCCCTTGGCGTCGGATTCCAGCGGCACCGGGTAGCCGCCGATGCGGATGTGCTTGTCGTTCATCGACGCCACGGTCTTGGTCGAATACATCACCGCCGGCAGGCCTTTAGCCTGTTTCATGCCGCCCTTCTCGGTGAAGGTGCCAGTAGCTTCCGGGGAGTTGTGGTCGATTTCGGGCATGGCCTCGAGGGCTTTCTGGTCCGACTTGGGCATCAGTTCCAGCCAGTCGGTTTCCGGCAGTTCGCCGGCGTGGGCCAGACCGCTGCCCAGCAAAAGAAGAGTCAACAGAAGACGGCGCATGGAGGTGCTCGGTAAAAGATGCTCGGATAAAGGAAGGACGTTGAATCGCCGAGCATTCTAGCCCTCCCTGCCACGCTGGCAGAGAGGACTTGGTCGCTTGGATCAGTTCTTTTTGATCAGGCCGTAGATCACCAGCAGCACGATCGCGCCGACCAGTGCACCGATGAAGCCTGCGCCCTGACCGGCCTGATAGATACCCAGGGCCTGGCCGCCGTAAGTGGCCGCCAGCGAACCGCCGATACCGAGCAGGATGGTCATGATCCAGCCCATGCTGTCATCGCCCGGTTTGAGGAAGCGTGCCAGCAGGCCGACGATCAAGCCGATAAAGATGGTTCCGATAATTCCCATGGCATTTCCCTCTGACTCTGAATGGTAGATATGCCAAAGCCTAGTCAGACTTTGGCATCCTGCCATGAGAGAACGGCGGCTCCCGAAGGTTCCGCCGCTGCCAGATGAAACTGTGGTTACTCGGCAATCAGCGCTTCGACCTTGACGATCTGCGCCTGCAGCGTGGCCATGTCGGCGCAGCGCAGGTTGGCATGACCGACCTTGCGCCCGGCCTTGAAGGCTTTGCCGTAGTGGTGCAGATGGCAATCTTCGATGGCGATGACTTTCTCTACCGGCGGAACCACACCAATGAAGTTGAGCATGGCGCTCTCGCCCACCTTGGCGGTCGAACCCAGCGGCAGGCCGGCAACGGCGCGCAGGTGGTTTTCGAACTGGCTGCACTCGGCGCCTTCGGTGGTCCAGTGTCCGGAGTTGTGCACACGCGGGGCGATCTCGTTGGCCTTGAGGCCACCGTCGACTTCAAAGAACTCGAACGCCATCACGCCGACGTAATCCAGCTGCTTGAGCACACGGCTGGAGTAGTCTTCGGCCAACCCCTGCAGCGGGTGATCGGTGCTGGCGACCGACAGCTTGAGGATGCCGCTGTCGTGGGTGTTGTGTACCAGCGGATAGAACTTGGTTTCACCATCACGGGCACGCACGGCAATCAGCGAAACTTCGCCGGTGAACGGCACGAAGCCTTCCAGCAGGCAGGCCACGCTGCCCAGCTCGGCGAACGTACCCACCACGTCTTCCGGCTTGCGCAGGACTTTCTGACCCTTGCCGTCGTAACCCAGGGTGCGGGTTTTCAGCACGGCCGGAAGACCGATCGAAGCCACGGCGGCGTCCAGGTCGGCTTGCGATTGAATGTCGGCGAAGGCCGGGGTCGGGATGCCCAGCTCCTTGAACATGCTCTTCTCGAACCAGCGGTCGCGAGCGATGCGCAGGGCTTCGGCGCTCGGATAGACCGGGACGAATTGCGAGAGGAACGCCACGGTTTCGGCCGGGACGCTTTCGAACTCGAACGTCACCAGGTCGACTTCATCCGCCAGTTGGCGCAGGTGATCCTGATCGCCGTAATCGGCCCGCAGGTGTTCGCCCAGTGCTGCGGCGCAAGCGTCCGGCGCCGGGTCGAGGAAAGCGAAGTTCATGCCCAGCGGAGTGCCCGCCAGCGCCAACATGCGGCCCAACTGGCCGCCACCGATTACACCGATCTTCATCTCAACAACCTCAGGCAATACGTGGGTCTGGATTGTCCAGGACGCTGTCTGTCTGCTCGGCACGGAAGGTTTTCAGTACCGCATGGAACTGTGGATGCTTGGCACCAAGGATGCTCGCCGAGAGCAGCGCGGCGTTGATCGCGCCGGCCTTGCCGATGGCCAGGGTGGCAACCGGGATGCCCGCCGGCATCTGCACGATCGACAGCAGCGAATCGACGCCCGAGAGCATCGACGACTGCACCGGAACGCCCAGTACGGGCAGGTGGGTCTTGGCCGCACACATGCCTGGCAGGTGGGCTGCGCCACCGGCACCGGCGATGATCACCTCGATGCCGCGGCCCTCAGCCTCTTCGGCGTACTGGAACAGCAGATCCGGGGTGCGGTGGGCAGAGACCACCTTGACCTCGTACGGGATGCCGAGCTTTTCCAGCATATCGGCGGTGTGGCTAAGGGTGGACCAATCGGACTTGGAGCCCATGATCACGCCAACCAGTGCACTCATCGTCGCGCCTCTTCTCTCTGGGCGCCCGCAGGCGCGTCAAAAACAACAAGCCACGCAGGATTGCGTGGCTTGATTGTACGAAAAATGGCCGGACGTACCGGCCGAAGGCCGCGCAGTATACCGCAAAGAAAGCAATAAACAGCCCCCGAAACGACCATCTGTCAAATCAGCGAAAGGCCCGGTTTTATTGACTTGAAGGTCAGCGACAGAACACCGCAAATCCGCCCTGTGGGAGCGGGCTTGCTCGCGAAGGCGTCAGGTCAGATACATGAATGTCGACTGACACACCGTATTCGCGAGCAAGCCCGCTCCCACAATTGGATCTGCGATGGCTCAGGAAGCCTGTGCAGCGCCGCCTTCAAGCTTGCGCCACAGCAACCGCACGTTGGCCTTGCGCACCAGTGCGCAGCGATACAGGCGAATCTCCAGCGGCACGTGCCATTGCGGGCCACCGCAGACAACAAGTTCGCCACGGGCCAGCTCTGCCCGCACACTCAACTGCGGCACCCAGGCGATGCCGAGCCCCTCCAGGGCCATGCTCTTGAGGCTGTCGGCCATGGCGGTTTCATAGATGGTGGTGAAACGCAGCTGACGCTGGCGCAACAAACCATTCACCGAACGCCCGAGAAACGCCCCGGCGCTGTACGCCAACAGCGGCACACTGGCCTCGCCTTCCAGATCGAACAGCGGTTTGCCATCGGCATCGGCTGCGCACACCGGGAGCATTTCAGTCTGGCCCAAGTGCAACGACGGGAAAATTTCCGGGTCCATCTGCATCGCCGCGTCCGGGTCGTAGAACGCCAGCATCAGGTCGCAGCCACCCTCGCGCAGCGCGTGCACCGCGTCGCCGACGTTGGTCGCCACCAATCGCGTCGCTATGTTCAGCCCTTCGTTGCGCAGTTGTGCGATCCAGCGTGGAAAGAAACCCAGCGCCAGCGAGTGCGCCGCCGCGACCTGGATCACTTCGCCCTGCCCGCCTTCCAGGTGATGCAGATGGCGCAGCACTTCGCCGAGCTGTTCGACTACGGTGCGCGCGGTCACCAGAAACAATTGTCCCGCCGCCGTCAGCTCGATCGGCGTGCGCGAACGGTTGACCAGCGTCAGCCCAAGCGCAGCTTCCAGGCTGCGGATCCGCCGACTGAACGCTGGCTGGGTCACGAAGCGCCGTTCGGCCGCCTGCGAGAAGCTGCGAGTGGCAGCCAAGGCACTGAAGTCCTCGAGCCATTTGCTTTCCAGATTCATCACACCCTCCCGGGAACGCACCAAAACAGGTCACACGTCTGCCGCGCAGGCGGCGTCACACGGGCATTATGCCGAATGTGCATAGGCCAGTGTTTAACAGCATTGGCCCAAAAAATCCCACAAGCCTAGCATTCGCAGCGTTCCGGCACAGACCGGGTCCATATCGAGATGATTTCTATCATGTCCTCCGCTGCATCTTTCCGCACAGAAAACGACCTGCTTGGCGCCCTCGAAGTACCGGCTCAAGCGTATTACGGCATCCAGACCCTGCGAGCGGTGAACAACTTCCGTCTCTCCGGCGTTCCGATTTCGCATTACCCGAAACTGGTTGTCGGTCTGGCGATGGTCAAACAGGCCGCCGCTGACGCCAACCGTGAGTTGGGTCATCTGAGCGAAGCCAAGCACGCTGCCATCAGCGAAGCCTGTGCCCGATTGATCCGCGGTGATTTCCACGAAGAATTCGTGGTCGACATGATTCAAGGTGGCGCCGGTACGTCCACCAACATGAACGCCAACGAAGTGATCGCCAACATTGCGCTCGAAGCAATGGGTCACCAGAAAGGCGAGTACCAGTACCTGCACCCGAACGACGACGTCAACATGGCGCAGTCGACCAACGACGCCTACCCGACCGCGATCCGCCTGGGTCTGCTGCTGGGTCACGACGCGCTGCTGGCCAGCCTCGACAGCCTGATTCAGGCCTTCGCGACCAAGGGCAAAGAATTCGATCACGTCCTGAAAATGGGCC
This sequence comes from Pseudomonas sp. PS01299, assembly GCF_029960145.1. NCBI lineage: Bacteria > Pseudomonadati > Pseudomonadota > Gammaproteobacteria > Pseudomonadales > Pseudomonadaceae > Pseudomonas > Pseudomonas sp. PS01299. Next base: position 7,857 of record NZ_JASCPO010000200.1, read on the forward strand.
GTACCCAGCTGCAAGACGCCGTACCGATGACTTTGGGTCAAGAATTCCGTGCTTTCGCCACCACCATGGGCGAAGACCTGGCCCGTCTGAAGACGCTGGCCCCGGAACTGCTGACTGAAGTGAACCTGGGCGGCACCGCGATCGGCACCGGCATCAACGCCGACCCGCGCTATCAGGCGCTGGCCGTTCAGCGTCTGGCGCTGATCAGCGGTCAACCGCTGGTGCCCGCCGCCGACCTGATCGAAGCCACCTCCGACATGGGCGCCTTCGTGCTGTTCTCCGGCATGCTCAAGCGCACCGCGGTCAAGCTGTCGAAGATCTGCAACGACCTGCGCCTGCTGTCCAGCGGCCCACGCACCGGCATCAACGAGATCAACCTGCCGGCGCGTCAGCCAGGCAGCTCGATCATGCCCGGCAAGGTCAACCCGGTGATTCCGGAAGCCGTTAACCAGGTGGCCTTCCAGGTCATCGGTAACGATCTGGCGCTGACCATGGCAGCCGAAGGCGGCCAACTGCAGCTGAACGTGATGGAGCCACTGATCGCGTTCAAGATCCTCGACTCGATCCGTCTGCTGCAACGCGCCATGGACATGCTGCGCGAGCACTGCATCGTCGGCATCACCGCCAACGAAGCCCGCTGCCGCGAACTGGTCGAACACTCGATCGGTCTGGTCACCGCGCTGAACCCGTACATCGGCTACAAAAACGCCACCCGCATCGCCCGTATAGCCCTTGAAAGCGGCCGCGGCGTGCTGGAACTGGTGCGCGAAGAAGGCCTGCTCGACGAAGCCATGCTCGCTGACATCCTGCGCCCGGAAAACATGATTGCCCCGCGTCTGGTTCCGCTCAAAGCCTGAGCCGACGCGTTACTTGTAGCACCGCTCACCAGGTCGAGGGACTAGACACCTCTCACCTTTTGAGGGCTTGGGGATCAGTCCCCAAGCCCTTTTTTTTAACTTTCCGACCCTGAGACCCGTATGTCTGGGGATTGCTCAATGTAGAGGTGAGCCCTTGTGGTGAGGGGATTCATCCCCGATGGGTCGCGAAGCGGCCCCAAAACCTGCAATCGCGATGTAACAAGTACACCGCATGCAATGATTTGCGACTGCTCCGCAGTCGATCGGGGATGAATCCCCTCGCTACAGGGTTTGCATCAACAGGAATGCAGTTCCCGCACAAGCCCGACGCCGGTAACGTCGGGTGTTTCAAAGCTTCGTTTCGTCGCTTGCACCACGAGCGTGCAGACGGGCGCCGCACTGATCGGTATAGTGCCGCCCCTCTTCGCGTGAGCGGTCGTCGGTAACGAGGCCATAACCCATGCGAAACCCGAACTAATAACAAACCCGCGAAATGGATCCGGGACGAAACCTTCGCCTCACCTGTCGTGCCGCGCGCAAACCGGTGTAACGCGATGTTTCGGAACATCCAGCATTTGCTTAAACAAAAAACAGCGAGGAAAAATCCATGCTCGAAGTCATCAACGACTTCCTCTCAGGGAAAGTACTGATCGTGCTCATTGTCGGGCTCGGTAGCTACTTCACGATTCGCTCGCGTTTCGTTCAATTGCGCCACTTCCTCCACATGTTCGCGGTGTTCCGCGACAGCCTGAAAAGCAGCGGCGGGCAACTCAGCTCGTTCCAGGCCCTGATGCTCAGCCTTGCCGGCCGCGTCGGTGCAGGCAACATCGCCGGTGTCGGCATCGCCGTGACCCTCGGTGGTCCGGGTGCGGTGTTCTGGATGTGGGTGACCGCACTGGTTGGCATGTCCAGCAGCTTCTTCGAGTGCACCCTGGCGCAGGTCTACAAGCGCGCCGAAGGCGACGGCCTGTACCGTGGCGGCCCGGCCTACTACATCCAGCACGGCCTGAAGTTGAAAGGCATGGCAGTGGTGTTCTCGGTCCTGCTGCTGGTCACCTACGGCTTCGCCTTCATCGGCCTGCAGTCCTACACCGTGACCCACTCGCTGCAAAACGCCTTTGCCTTCGACCCAAGCCACACCGGGATCGTCCTGGCGGTGCTGCTGGCCATCACCTTCATCGGCGGCATCAAGCGCATCGCTGCAGTGTCCGACCTGCTGGTACCGGTCAAGACCCTGGCCTATATCGGCGTGACCCTGTACGTGATCGGCACCCAGATCGAACACGTGCCAGCGATGCTGGAAACCATCTTCAAGAGCGCCTTTGGTCTCGACCCGGCCTTCGGTGGCCTGCTCGGCAGCGCCATCGTCATGGGCGTGAAGCGTGGCGTGTTCGCCAACGAAGCGGGCCTGGGCAGTGCGCCGAACGTCGCCGCCGTGGCCTCGGTGAAACACCCGGGCGCTCAGGGCGTGGTTCAGGCCTTCAGCGTATTCCTCGACACTTTCGTGATCTGCACCTGCACCGCGCTGCTGATCCTGTTGTCGGGCTTCTACACCCCGGGCTTCGAAGGTGACGGCATCGTCCTGACCCAGAACTCGCTGGCCGCCGTGGTGGGTGACTGGGGCCGCATCTTCGTCAGCGTCGCGCTGTCGCTGTTCGTCTTCACCTGCATCCTCTACAACTACTACCTGGGCGAAAACAGCCTGCAGTTCCTCAGCCGCAACCGCGCGTTGCTGATGGTGTTCCGCGGTCTGGTCCTGGCGCTGGTGGTATGGGGTTCGATGCAGGATCTGTCGACCGTGTTCGCCTTCGCCGACATCACCATGACCTGCCTGGCCTTCGTCAACCTGATGGCCCTGGCCATGCTGTTCAAGGTCGGCATGCGCGTGATGCGCGACTACGACGAGCAGCGCCGCGCCGGCATCAAGCAGCCGGTGTTCGACTCCAGCAAATTTACCGATCTGGATCTGGACCTGAAGGCCTGGCCGGCCGAGGCGCCAGCCGCCGGCAAGACCGCAGTCGAGCCGCAAGGCGTGCCTGCAGCGCAACGCTGACAGGTGAATGACGGGCGCATCCCCTGCGCCCGTCAGTTATTGTGATGCAATACCTGTAGGAGTGAGCCTGCTCGCGATAGCTGTCTTTCAGCCAACATTAATGTTGAATGATGAACCGCTATCG
>NZ_JASCPO010000201.1:0-10879 GCF_029960145.1 Pseudomonas sp. PS01299
CCTGACCCGCCGCCTTCGCGAGCAAGCCCGCTCCCACAGTGGATCTTCAGTGAATACAGCAGTGGTGTTCGGCACAGATCCATTGTGGGAGCGAGCTTGCTCGCGAAGGCGTCAGTTGCAGCACCGCCAATCCGAGGGAGTCAGCGCTTGGCCAGTTCCATGATCATCCGCGACAACAGATAAATCCGTGGCGCCACGCTCGCCACTTCGGCGTATTCCTCAGGCGTGTGGATATTGCCGCCGACAATCCCGAAACCGTCCAGCGTCGGCGTACCCACCCCGGCGGACAGGCTGGCATCCGCCGCGCCACCACTGCCCTCTTCGGTCAGCTTGCGGCCGATCTCGCCGTAAATCCCTTGCGCCATGGCCATCAAGCGATCCGACTCCGCCGTTTGCGGCATCGGTGGCAGGCCGCGTTTGAGGCTGGTGGTGACTTCGGTTTCAGCGATCAGCTTATCCTGCGACACTCGCGCCAGGTCTTTCTCGATCCGGTCGAACTCTTCCGGCACCGCCGCACGCACGTCAGCCTTGGCGGTGGCGTGATCCGGGATCACGTTGGTGCGATCACCGGCCTGAAGCACGGTGAAGTTGATCGTGGTTTTCTTCGCTTCGTCGCCGAGTTTGCCCAGTTGCAGAATCTGGTGCGCCGCTTCCATCGCCGCGTTCCGCCCCAGTTCCGGCGCGACTCCGGCGTGCGCCGCCTTGCCTTTGACCTCGACCAGCGCCGTCGCACTACCTTTGCGCCATACCACCAACCCATCGGCCGGACGCCCAGGTTCAAGGTTGAGGGTCACGTCATGCGCCTTGGCGGTTTTCTTGATCAGGTCGGTGGCGACGTCGGAGCCGGTTTCCTCGCTGGCGTCAAGCAGGAAGGTGATTTGCGCGTAATCCTTGAAGTCGAGGTTCTTCAGAATTTTCAGCGCGTAGATCCCGGCGACGATGCCGCCCTTGTCGTCCATCACCCCGGGCCCGTAGGCGCGGCCGTCCTTGATGTGGAACGGGCGCTCGGCCGCGGAGCCTTCCTTGAACACCGTGTCCATGTGCGCCATCAAAAGGATTTTTGCCTTGCCGGTGCCCTTGAAGGTCGCCAGCACGTGGTTGGATTTTTCCGGGGTATTGGGTACCAGCTCGATGGTGGCGCCGAGCTTCTTCAGCTCATCGATGGCGATCTCGCTGACTTGTTTCAGGCCCGGTTCATAACCGGAACCGGAGTCGATGTTGACCAGCCGTTCCAGCAGTTTCAGGGCTTCGGGCTGATACTGCTCGGCATCCGCCAGCACTTGCTTGTGCGGTTCGGCGAAGGCGCTGGCGGAGCTGAGGACGAGGGACAGGCCGAGACTGGCGGCCAGCAGCGAGCGGGGGAATGCGAACGTCATGAATCGATCCTTGTTTCGCGTCGGGGGGACTCAAACCGTACCTGACATCGACGCAAGGCTCTATACCGGATGCGACATCTCTGCGGCCGACACCGAACACTTGTAGGCCTTCGCCTGCTCGCGACAGCGGAGTGTCAGCCGACATCAATGCCGCTGACAGAACGCCTTCGCGAGCAAGCCCGCTCCCACAGGGGACGGCGGTGATAGATCAGACCGAATCGAGCAGTTCCTGCTTCGGCAGATCATCACTGTTGCAGATCACCCGATTGCGCCCGCTCGCCTTGGCCTCGTACAGCGCCTGATCCGCATCATTGAGCCAACGGGTCGCGTCGCCGTGTGCCGGTTCGTAAGCCGCCAGACCAATGCTCAGACTGACCTTGAGCGCCGGGTTCTGCTCGTAACCCAGGGTGGCGAAACGCTCGCGCAAGGCTTCCATGGCCTGCGCGGCATTGAACAGCGGCAGGTCAGGCAGGATCACGCAAAACTCATCGCCGCCATACCGCCCGGCGACGTCCGCAGCGCGCAGGTTCTGCTTGAGCATTTTGCTCAACTGGCGCAGCACGATGTCACCCGCCACATGCCCGTAGGTGTCGTTGATCGCCTTGAAGTGATCGATGTCGATCAACGCGATCGCTGCGCCCTGCTGCTGCCGGCGGCAACGTTGAAAGGCGATTTCCAGTTGATCCTTCCACGCGCCGTGATTGAGCAGTCCGGTGAGGCTGTCGGTGCGACTCAGGGCCAGTAGCTCACGCTTGTGCAGGCCCAGCGTGTAGGCCTGGCGAAAGCAGATCCAGCCCAGCGCCAGCGGGTACAGCATCAGCAACGGCAGGCAGGCATAAAGCTGCAGAGGCGAGGTTTGCGGGATGAACGCCGGGGCGAAAACCACCAGGCCGACGCCGATACCGAGGATCTGCGCCGCCAGGCCTGCGGCGAGAAAACGTAATCCGCCGATGGCGACGTTATTCATCGCCATCATCGAAATGGTGGTGGCACTGGGCAGCGGATTGAACTGCATGGCGGCGACCCAGAAGCCGCCCATAAAGGCATCAACCAACAGATTGCGGTGTTCCGCATGGTAAGGAACGCTGGCACGACGGGCCCATTGAAACGCCAGGTGCGGCCAGAGCAGGCCATTGAACAGCATCAACGCCCAGACCCACAGCGGCGGGTCTAGCGGGTACATCGCCGCGCTCACGCACAACAGCCCCAGCACCAGCCCGAGGGTTCGCGATGTATAAAGCCTCCTGGCCAATGAAAGTCCCTTTCCCCCCTTGTTTCGCATAAGGGCCTCGACCACTCAACGGAACCTGCACACACCGTCAGACCGATGTGCAGGAAGTCTAACAGGCAGCCGTTAAATAGCCATCGCCGGCCAGCCACCCGCCTCCACTTATCCCACTGTGGGAGCGGGCTTGCTCGCGAAAGCGGTCGTCCAGTAAACATCCCTGTGTCTGACACTCCGCTTTCGTCGGAACGCAGCCGGAGCAAACCCGCTCCCACCCGGCAAATTTTTAGCTATACCTGAAAGGACGAAAACGGAAAAACAACTATAAGAAGGAGGCCCATGCAGACCTACCGAGTGTTGATCATCGGCAGCGGTTTTGGCGGCCAATGTGCAGCGGTCAACTTGCTCAAGGCCGGAATCGACGATTTTCGCCTGCTGGAAAGAAGGGACTTCTTCGGCGGCACCTGGTGCCAGAACACCTACCCCGGCGCGGCGGTGGATGTGCCGTCACCGCTGTACTCGCTGTCCTTCGCGCCGTACCGCTGGACGCAGATGTTCGCCGCCCAGGCCGAATTGCATCGCTATACCGAACACGTCATCGAGCGCTTCGGCCTGCGCGAGCGCGTGGAGTTGCAAACCAACGTCGAACGCATCGAATGGGACGACGCCGAAAAGCGCTGGGCGTTGCATACCAGCAAGGGGATTTTTTACGCGCAGTTCGTGATCAACGCCTCCGGGCCGTTGAGCCAACCGGTGATCCCGCCCTTCCCCGGCCAGGATCGCTTTGAGGGCAAGACTTTTCATACCAACAATTGGGATCACAGCTACGACTACCGCGGTAAACGCGTGGCCATCGTCGGCAGCGGCGCCAGTGCCGCCCAGGTGATTCCGGCGATTGCTGCCGAAGTCGAGCAATTGCACGTGTTCCAGCGCACGCCACATTGGGTGCTGCCGCGCGCCGATCGCACGTTCGGGCCTTTCCAGCGCTGGCTGCTGGGTGTCAAACCGGCGTACAAGCTGCTGCGCTGGCTGCTCTACTGGCAATTCGAAACCCGGGTGATCGCCTTCAAATACTCGAAACCCGCGATTCACCTGGTTCAGCGTCAGGCGCTGCGTTTTCTCAAGCAACAGGTGCCGGATCCGGTATTGCGCGCAAAACTCACACCGGACTTCACCATCGGTTGCAAGCGCATTCTGCTGTCCAGCACCTATTACCCGGCGCTGACCCGGCCCAACGTCACGTTGCACAGCCGTGAGCAAGGCATCGCCGAAATCGATGAAACCGGGATCACCACCACGGACGGCCAGCACATCGATGTCGATCTGATCGTCTGGTCGACAGGCTACGACGCCACCGACGGCGTGGTCTCCTATCCGGTGACCGGCAAGCACGGCGTGCAACTCAAGGATGTCTGGGCGCAGTACCCGCGCGCCTACCTGGGCACCAGCCTGCCGGACTTTCCCAACCTGTTTATCGTCACCGGGCCCAACACCGGCATCGGGCATACCTCGGCGCTGTTCATCATCGAAGCGCAGATGAATTACATCCTCGACTGCATCCACACCCTGCAGTCAAAAGGCCTGCGCAGCATCGAAGTGCGCCCCGCAGCGGAACGTACCTACACTGCAATGATCCACCGTGAGATGGAACGCACGGTGTGGAAGTCCGGCGGCTGTCACAGTTGGTATCAGAGCAAGAGCGGTCATGTGATCGCGATATTTCCGGGCTTCAGTTTCAGCTACTACCGGTTGACCCGGACGCTGAAACCGGCTGACCACATTCTGTCCTGAACACGTAAAAGGAAGACGTCGATGCTTGTGCTGTTTGTCGCTCTCGCGGTTTTCGTGGCCTGGAGCTGGTTGAGTTATCCAGCGATCGGCCATTGGTTGTACGACCTGAGCACGGCGCTCGAGGCCAAGTTGTACAAGTTGCACAAAATCGAGGTGCCGATTGCCGAAATGACCGTCTCGACCTGGCAGGGTGGTCCCTATGAAGCGGCCAGCGCGATCCTGATGCTGCACGGCTACAGCGCCGAGAAGAATCTGTGGCTGCGCTTCGCCAGGCATTTTGTCCGCCAGTACCGGGTGATCATTCCGGACATCGCCGGTCATGGGGAAACCGGGTTCAAGGCCGGTGGCGGCTACGACATTGCGCTGCAGGCCAAGCGCATGATCCAGCTGCTGGACGTGTGCGGCGTGGAGAAAGTCCACGTGATCGGCAACTCGATGGGTGGCTACATCGCGGCATGGCTGGCAGCAACTTACCCGGAGCGGATCGCCTCGGTGGCGCTGATCGACCCGGCCGGCGTCACCGCGCCGCAGGCCAGCGACATGGAGCGTCATCTGGCCCGTGGGCATAACCCGTTCCTGATCAACTCCCGGGAGGAATTCCGCCAGTTTTACGCAATGACCATGGCCTCGCCACCCTGGGTGCCTGGGCTGGTGCTGGACGCCATCGCCCGGCGATACGAACGCCAGCGCGATGAACTGGAAGAGATCTTCCGCGACTTTCGCGCCAGCCCACCCATGGAGCCGAAACTGGCCGAGATCAAATGCCCGGCGCTGCTGCTGTGGGGGCGCAAGGACCGCTTGATCGACGTCAGCAGCGTGCCGGTGTGGAGCAAGGGCATCGCCAATCTGCGGGTCGAAGTGTGGGATGGCGTCGGGCACATGCCGATGGTCGAACAACCGGGGAATACCGCGCGGTTGTATCGGGAGTTTCTGGGCAATCAGCGATGAGTCCCAACACTATCCTTGTGATGAGGGAATTTATTGTGGTGAGGGGATTCAGCGAAACGTCGCACCGCCCCGATGGGTTGCGCAGCAGCCCCAGTTCCAGCACTAAGCTGAATCAGACACACCGCATTCTCTGGGTTGGGGCTGCTGCGCAGCCATCGGGGATAAATCCCCTCACCACAGGTAATCACGTCCGCCGATGGGGTCGAAATGAACATTCTCTACGACGAACGCCTCGATGGCCCGCTACCGGAGGTGAACAAGGCCGAGTTGCTGAAAACCCTGCAGCGCGCCCTCCCGGATCTCGACCTGCTCTGGCGTGAAGACGAACTCAAGCCTTACGAATGCGACGGCCTCTCGGCCTATCGCACCACGCCGATGCTGGTCGCCCTGCCCCGGCGACTCGATCAGGTGCAGGCCCTGCTCAAGCTCTGCCATCAACACAACGTGCCGGTGGTGGCCCGGGGTGCCGGCACCGGATTGTCGGGGGGTGCGCTGCCGCTGGAAAAAGGTCTGTTGCTGGTGATGGCGCGCTTCAACAACATCCTGCACATCGACCCGGCGGCCCGTACCGCGCGGGTTCAGCCCGGGGTGCGCAATCTGGCGATTTCCCAGGCGGCCGCGCCATTCGGCCTGTATTACGCGCCGGATCCGTCGTCGCAGATCGCCTGCTCGATCGGCGGTAACGTCGCGGAAAACGCCGGTGGCGTGCATTGCCTAAAGTACGGCCTGACCGTGCACAATTTGCTGAAAATCGAAGTGCTGAGCATCGAAGGCGAGCGCCTGACACTGGGCAGCGACGCCCTCGACACGCCGGGTTTCGATCTGCTGGCGTTGTTCACCGGCTCCGAAGGTTTGCTGGGAATCATCACCGAAGTCACGGTCAAACTGCTGCCCAAACCGCAGGTCGCCAAAGTCTTGCTGGCCAGTTTCGACTCGGTGGAAAAGGCTGGCCGCGCCGTGGCCGACATCATCGCTGCGGGGATCATTCCCGGCGGCCTGGAGATGATGGACAACCTGGCGATCCGCGCCGCCGAAGACTTCATTCACGCCGGTTACCCGGTTGATGCCGAGGCGATTCTGTTGTGCGAACTCGATGGCGTCGAAGCCGATGTCCACGACGATTGCCTGCGGGTGCGCGAGGTCATGCTCGAGGCCGGCGCCAGCGAAGTGCGGCAGGCCCGCGATGAAGCCGAGCGCGTGCGCTTCTGGGCCGGGCGCAAAAACGCCTTTCCGGCGATTGGCCGCTTGTCGCCGGACTACTACTGCATGGACGGCACCATCCCGCGCCGCGAATTGTCCGGCGTGTTGCACGGCATCGCCCGCCTCGGCGCCGAATACGGCTTGCGCGTGGCCAACGTGTTTCATGCCGGCGACGGCAACATGCACCCGCTGATTCTCTTCGACGCCAACCAGCCCGGCGAACTGCATCGCGCCGAAGCGTTAGGCGGGAAGATTCTCGAACTGTGCGTGCAGGTTGGCGGCAGCATCACCGGTGAACACGGGGTCGGCCGCGAGAAAATCAATCAGATGTGCGCGCAGTTCAACAGCGCTGAGCTGAGCCTGTTCCACGCGGTCAAAGCCGCGTTCGACCCGCAAGGCCTGCTCAACCCCGGCAAGAACATCCCCACCCTGCACCGCTGCGCCGAATTCGGCGCGATGCACATTCATGCCGGACAACTGCCATTCCCCGAACTGGAGCGTTTCTGATGGCTGATTTCGACGCCAGCAGCGCGCTGCTCGAGCAGGTCAACCAGGCCCGGGCCAACGCCACGCCGCTGAAGATTCAGGGCGGCAACAGCAAGGCGTTTCTCGGCCGCGAAGTGGCCGGTGAAGTGCTCGACGTCCGCGCACATCGCGGCATCGTGCGCTATGAACCGACCGAGCTGGTAGTCAGCGTGCGCGCCGGTACGCCGTTGCGCGAGCTGCTCGCGGCGCTCGACGCGGCCGGGCAGATGTTGCCCTGCGAGCCGCCGGCCTTCGGCGACAGCGCCACGGTGGGCGGGATGATCGCCAGCGGACTGTCCGGGCCACGGCGGCCATGGTCAGGTTCGGTGCGCGATTTTGTCCTCGGCACCCGGGTCATCACCGGGCTCGGCCAACACCTGCGCTTCGGTGGCGAGGTGATGAAAAACGTTGCCGGCTACGACCTCTCGCGCCTGTTGACCGGCAGTTTTGGTTGTCTCGGGGTGCTCACCGAAGTCTCGCTGAAAGTCCTGCCAAAACCGCGTCAATGCCTGAGCATCCGTCTCGATATCGACTGCGCGCGGGCGCTGGCCAGATTGGCCGAATGGGGCCAGCAACCGTTGCCGATCAGCGGCGCCTGCCATGATGGGCAAAGCCTGTATCTGCGCCTTGAGGGCGGCGAAGGCTCGGTCACCGCCGCGCATCAACGGCTCGGCGGCGAGCCGCTGGATTCGACGTTCTGGCGCGACCTGAACGAGCAACGCCTGAGCTTTTTCGACGAAGGCCTGCCGCTGTGGCGCCTGTCACTGCCGAACAATCTCGGGCCGCAGGACTTGCCCGGCCAGCAGTTGCTCGACTGGGCCGGCGCGCAACGCTGGCTGAAATCCGATCACGAGCACATTCAGATCCTCGCCCAGGAACTCGGCGGCCACGCCACCAGCTTTACCCATGGTGCCAGCGACACACCGTTCCAGCCGCTAGCCCCGGCGCTCATGCGTTATCACCGGCAACTCAAGGCGCAACTCGACCCGCAAGGGCTGTTCAACCCCGGCCGGATGTACGCGGAGTTCTAGCCATGCAAACCACCCTCAGCGAAGAGTCCCGACAACTGCCGCGCGCGGCCGAGGCGGAAAAAATCCTCCGTACCTGCGTGCATTGCGGTTTTTGCAACGCCACCTGCCCGACCTATCAGTTACTCGGCGATGAACTTGACGGGCCGCGCGGGCGCATCTATCTGATCAAGCAAGTGCTTGAAGGCGCTCCCGCTACCGAGCAGACACAACTGCATCTGGATCGCTGCCTGTCCTGCCGCAACTGCGAAACCACCTGCCCTTCCGGTGTCGACTATCACAACCTGCTGGATATCGGGCGGGCGGTGGTCGATCAGGCGGTGCCGCGCCCCGCTGCCCAGCGCTTGTTACGCGAGGGCTTGCGTGCACTGGCGCCGAATCCCGGGATGTTCAAGGGTTTGCTGCGCGTTGGTACAACCTTCAGGCCCCTGCTGCCACGAATGTTCGAAAGCAAATTGCCGCAGCGCTCGTCAGCATCCGGTTCACGCCCTGCTCCGCGACATGCGCGGCGGGTGTTGTTGCTCGAAGGCTGTGTGCAACCGGGCCTGTCGCCGAACACCAATGATGCGACGGCGCGGGTGCTCGATCGGTTGGGGATCAGCGTGACGCCGGTGGCCGAGGCCGGTTGCTGCGGCGCGCTGGACTATCACCTCGACGCCCAGGCCAAGGGCCTCGACCGCGCGCGGCAGAACATCGACGCGTGGTGGCCGCACCTGGAAAACGGCGCCGAAGCCATCGTGCAGACGGCCAGCGGTTGCGGCGCGTTCATCAAGGATTACGGGCATTTGCTGGCACAGGATCCGCGCTACGCCGACAAGGCGTGGCAGATCAGCGAACGGACGCTGGATCTGGTACAGATCCTGGCCCGGGAGCCCTTGGAGAAACTGTGCGCCGCCAGCCAACGCCGGATCGCCGTGCATTGCCCCTGCACCTTGCAACATGCGCTGAAACTCGGCGGCGCGGTGGAGACACTGTTGACCCGGCTGGGCTTCAACCTCACGGCGGTACCGGATGGGCATTTGTGTTGCGGTTCGGCCGGCACCTATTCGTTGACCCAACCGACCCTTGCCCGGCAACTGCGCGACAACCGCCTCAACGCCTTGGAAAGCGATCGCCCGGACTTGATCGTCACCTCCAACATCGGCTGCCAGAATCATTTGGCCGGCGCCGGACGCACGCAGGTTGTGCACTGGATCGAACTGGTGGATCAGTCGTTGGCAGAATGAAGTTCGTAGGATTCTTCGTTTGCCGCCGTCGGCGAAGGCTGCGATCTTTTCCTCCATCCATTACGTGACCGTGGCAGGAATTTTTTTCATGACCGTGCAGCCTTTCGTCAGCCCCGACCTGATCCGCCAACGCTTCTCCAAAGCGATGTCCGACATGTACCGCGAAGAAGTGCCGTTGTACGGCGCGCTGATGGAGCTGGTGGAACAGACCAACCGCGAAGTGCTGGCGGCTCAGCCGGACATCGCACGGCAGCTCGACAGTACCGGTGAAATCCAACGGCTGGACATGGAGCGCCACGGCGCCATCCGCGTCGGCACGGCTACAGAGCTGGCGACCCTCGCCCGGCTGTTCGCGGTGATGGGCATGCAACCGGTGGGTTATTACGACCTGACTCCGGCGGGTGTGCCGGTGCACTCCACGGCGTTTCGCGCGGTGCATGAAGCGGCGCTGCAGGTCAGTCCGTTTCGGGTGTTCACTTCGTTGCTGCGTCTGGAACTGATCGAAGATCCCGAGCTGCGCGCGTTTGCCGAATCGGTACTGAATCAGCGTTCGATCTTTACCCCTACTGTCTTGCACCTGATCGAGCAGGCTGAGTCAGCGGGTGGGCTGAATGAGCCTGAAGCGGAGGAATTTGTCCTGCAGGCCCTGGAGACCTTTCGCTGGCACCACAGCGCAACCGTCACCGCCGTGCAGTACCAGACCCTCAGCGCTCAGCACCGTCTGATCGCCGATGTGGTGGCGTTCAAAGGCCCGCACATCAATCACCTGACCCCGCGCACGCTAGACATCGACAAGGTTCAGGCGCAAATGCCGGTGCATGGCATCACCCCGAAAGCGGTAATCGAAGGGCCGCCGCGTCGGCACTGCCCCATCCTGCTGCGCCAAACCAGTTTCAAGGCGCTCGACGAGCCGATCACTTTCACCGACCAGTACGACACCCGTGGCAGCCACAGCGCGCGTTTCGGCGAGATCGAACAACGCGGCGCGGCGCTGACGTCCAAGGGCCGGGCGCTGTATGACCGCCTGTTGAATGCCGCGCGCGATGAACTCGGTGACTTCCCCAACGAAGGCAACGCCGCACGCTACAACGCGCTGATGACCCAGCACTTTGGCGAATTTCCTGACAGCGTCGACGGCATGCGCGAACAGGAGCTGGCGTATTTTCGCTACTTCCCTACCGAAAAAGGCCTGACAGCGGGTAGCCTCACGTCGGCATCGCTGGAGGATTTGCTCCGTGAGGGCCACGTGAAAGCTGAACCGTTGGTGTACGAAGATTTCCTGCCGGTGAGTGCGGCGGGGATTTTTCAGTCGAACCTTGGGGATACCGCGCAGACGCACTATGGCGAACACTCCAACCGCCAGGCGTTCGAACAGGCGCTGGGGCGTGCGACCATTGATGAGTTGGGGTTGTATGCCGAGACGCAGCGGCGTTCGATTGAGGAGTGTGCCCAGGTTTTGGGCCTGAAACTGTTCTGACTGTGGCGAGGGAGCTTGCTCCCGCTGGGCTGCAAAGCGGTCCTCGTTTTGGGAGCGCTGCGCACTCCAGCGGGAGCAAGCTC
>NZ_JASCPO010000202.1:0-10724 GCF_029960145.1 Pseudomonas sp. PS01299
ATTCGGAGGCACTCTGGAAGGTGCCAGGGTGTACCCACGGGAAGTGGTCAAGATCGCCCTAGAGCAGACGGCCGCAGCCGTGATCCTGGTCCACTATGATCCGTCTGAGGACCCCGAGCCCAGTCAAGCCAATCGCATACTCTCCACCACACTCAAGAATGCCCTCAACATGATTGGCACCCCATTATTGGACCATGTCGTTGTAGGCTATCGAGGCTGCGTATCGCTGGCTGAACGGGGTTATTTGTAATAACGATGGCTAACCGCCTCTATGGCTGCCTTTGGTTGAGTCCAAAGGACGCCACTGAGGTGGCTGACTCGGCAATTTATTTTTTTGCGTTAAATCCGACTAATATCCAATGAGTGCGAGATGGCCCCAGTTTTCCAGCGTCATAAGTCCGCAGACTAATTTTTCGGAGGGCCCAATTCCCTCAATAAATCAAAACATCCGAGCTCATCTCTATACGCGCTTGGTTTTCTCATGCTGCGACAGGTTGTAGCAAAAATACATCCGCCGGATTTAGATCGTCACTCCATGATCATCATGTCCTCTACTGCTCAAGAGCTGAGCAGGAGCCGTTGTACTCTAGGGTCACTTTTCGGTCAGCGACAATACCTTTTGCATCATTAAATGAGATCGCCTGCTCGAAGAAAGGACGCAGCCTGCCGACCGTTTCGTCACAAAGCAGACGAGATAAAGGGCTAGTAGGAATCTCGACCAAGCCACTGACGGCCTCTACAAATAAGCTCAGACCACTGGCCGTGCATCGAAGGCTCCCTGGCATTACTATGCTCACTTCTACTCCAGCAAACGGAAGTGCCATGGATATCTTGAAAGTAAACGACGCATTGGAGACCATCGACCGCCACAAGCTCGGACGACGGAACACTCCAAACGCAGAGCAGCCATTGCACTAAAAAACATCTCTCTGCTACCAGCTTAAAACCCAACTCAGTCATGTCCACCTGCTCAATGAGCAGATGGAATGCACCTTGGTGGAACAGGCCCGCGCCTGATTATTAAACGTTTCGAATGACCTAAGAGACTAGCCGTAATGGACTTGTTAAAACTGCTCTGGCCAGACTTCAGCTTGCTGCTGACTGGCAACACCAATGGCATCAGCGCCTGGTTCTGGCTGCTGACGGCGGGCATCTTTGCTATCGCGCTGTTGGCTCTGCTGGTGCACTTAGTTCATTTCAAAGCAAGGTTGCAGGCAGTTAACAGCCTGCTAGCCGGACAAACAAGGGAGCAGCTTGCCCTCAATCGGCGGGAAACCGTGCAGCGCGCCCAGGCGTTGAAAAATACCGGCATCAGCATGCTCTGGCGAGAATTCGACGAGAGCTTGGTCAGCTCGGGCGACCAAAAGCTGTTGTTCAACACTCTGGATGCCGAGCACTTCTTTAACGCCCGCACCCTGGCGCCGGGCCTTACCGCCAGCCGGTTGCTGGCCGCCACCCCAGGTTTTTTGGTGGCGATTGGTGTGTTGGGCACCTTTGTCGGTTTGACCATCGGCCTGGTGGGGCTGGAGCTGAGCAGCTCTTCGGGTGTTGAAGCGTTGCGCAAGGGCATCGACGGGCTGATTTCAGGCGCGGCTGTAGCTTTTATGACCTCAGTGTGGGGCGTGACCTTCAGCCTGCTGCTGAACTTTATCGAAAAAATGTTCGAGCGCTCGGCACTGGCTCAAGTACAGTCTTTGCAGAATAAAATCGACGGCCTCTACCCACGAATTTTGGCCGAGCAGTCGCTAGTGCATATCGCCGACTATGGTCGGGAAAGCAGCACTGCCTTGCAGGAGTTGCACGAACGCATCGGCGACCGCCTGCAGGAAAGCATGGCGGGGATGAACGAGGCCATGCAAACGGCAATCGCAGATACGCTGAACAACATTATGGGCCCGGCCATTCAAACCTTGGTCAGCGGCGCCAGCCAGCAGTCCACCCAAGTGTTGGACAAACTGGTCGGCAGCTTTATGGAAGGTATGACGTCGGTAGGCCGAGAGCAGGGCAACCTGATGCAGCAGGCAGCCGCCGATATAAACAACGCCGTAGGCGCAATGAGCGGTCAGCTCAATCAACTGTTCCATAGCCTCAGCGATCAGCAGGGCCGTCAGCAAGAAACCGCTCAGCAGCAAAGCCGTCAGTTTGAGGAACAGTTGCAGCGTGTCGTGAGCAGCGCCGAACAGCGAGAGCAACAGTTGGAGCAGCGTTTCAATCAGCTGATGTCAGGACTGGGTGGGCAACTGGATGGCCAGTTGAGCGCCGCCCAGCGCCGCGATGACGAGCGCCAGGCATTGTTCGAGCGGGCACAGGCCGAGGCCAATCAGCGCCAGCAGGAACTGCTGACGCAAGTCGCCAGTAGCACCCGTGAACAAATGCAGACGATGTCCGAGGCGGGTAACGAGCGGCACAACAACCTGGAGGACGTCTTCTCGCGCTTGATGATAAGCCTCAACACCCAGCTCGATTCGCAGCTATCGTCTTCAGAGCAACGTGAGCAGGCGCGCGCCGAACGTCACGAACGACAACTAGTGGCCGCCACTGCGCAACAGCAGCAGCTGGTCGGCAGCCTGAGTCAGACCACTCAGCAGCAATTGACTGCCATGGTTGAGGCGGCATCCGCCCAACAGAGCAACCTGGAATCGGCCTTTGGAAAATTGCTCGGCAATCTCAACGAGCAAATGAGTGGCCACAGCGAGTATGCCGAACAGCGTGAGCAGTCGCGCCAACAGCGCCTAGCCGACCAGATGGAAAACATGGCCAGCCAGCAACAGCAGTTGCTGGAGAGCATCGCCAAGGCAGTGCAGACCACCCAACAGCAAAGCCTGCAAATGGCCGAGCAACATCAGCAGTTGCTCGGGCGCCTGCAGCAAACCAGCGAAGCTGCTGCAGCTAGCAGTAAGCACATGGACAGCAGCGCTATCCAACTTGGTCTGCTGTCGACCAACGTGCGCCAAGCCTCCGAGCTATTGGGCCAGCGCCTGGAGTCGGTGTCTGAACGAATTGAAGGCGCCAGCGCGCAAAATGTCGAGCTGGCCGCGCAGCTCAAGGGCCAGTCAGCCTCGCTCTCGCAGCTGCAAGAGGCGCTACTGGAAGGCGCCCAGCGTTTCGAACAGGCCGCCAGTGAGGCGCGTAATGGCTTTGGTGAGATGAGGACTCACCAACAAGAGTTTCTCGTCGGTATACGCACCGAGTTCACCGCCTTGGGCGAAACACTGCGCACGCAGGTTGCGGGTGTCGAGAAGCAGGCTGAAGAATGGCTGCGTAGCTACTCTGGTGAGGTGCATCAGCAAGTACATGAGCGCATGGATCAGTGGAACAAGCAGACCTTGAGCTTTGCCGACCAGATGTATGCCGCTGTGCAGGCCATCAGCAACGTTGTCGATGAGTTGGAGGCCCGCTGATGCGCTGGCGCAAATCCAACGAGGTATCCGTAGATGAGGAGAATCCGTACTGGATGTCCTTCTCGGACATGATGTCAGCGCTGTTGGTGATCTTCATCCTGGCGGCAGTGATCCTCATCTTGCAGTTGATGGAGCGGCAGAAGGACTTTGATCAGAAGGTTTCCCTTCTGGAGCAGGCCGAGCAGGTGCGTCGTACCATTCTCGATGAGGCGGTGGATGAGCTGCGCCAGCGCGGCATCAAGGTGGAGGTCAGCGAAAACCATACGGTGCTGCGTATCCCCAATGCGCTGCTCGGTTTTGACACCGGCGCTTATGAAGTGTTGCCACGCTACCAGCCAACGGCGCTGGAGATCGGCGAGGTGATTAACAAGGTGATCAGCAAAGAACATCGAGTTAACTTTCTGGATACGATTTTTATCGAAGGCCACACCGACAACCGACCGTATAACAATGCACAGATTAAGGGTAACTGGGGGCTGTCGACCTTTCGCGCCATTTCGCTGTGGCAATTCTGGAGTAGCGAACTGCCGGAAGCCGAGCGGCTTAATCGGTTGAATAACCAGGATGGCGACCCCCTGTTCTCGGTTAGTGGCTATGGCGAGACCCGACCGGTGAACGACCAGCAATCAAGCGAAGATGACTACCGGCTCAATCGCCGCATCGACATTCGTTTCACTATTCGCCGGCCATTGAGCGCCGAATATGAGGGTGTGCGAGAGGTGCTGGGGGGAGGCGCTACCAAATGAAGGTGCCGCCGATAGACAACCGTCCTGGGGAATGGCCGCATGGTGTCATTGAAAACTGGACGCGCTTGCTTGCGCGCGCTCAGCACCTGGAGGGCAAGGCCGGCGGCAGTGATGCCTTTGAACAGATGCTGGCTACTTTTCGCGAGATGACGCGCACCGGCCGTTTTGACGGTTTTAAAGCGTTGCTGACCAGGCGCCTGGCCGCTCGCGCACTAACCTGGCTATGGCTGCACGATGATGTGATTGGACCACGGCTGTTGAATGTACGGCTCCTCAATACGCTGATAGAAGCGCAACAACCACGCCTGACGCGAATCACGTTGGTGCAAATGGTTCAGCTGTATTTCCGCTTTTTTGATCGCTTGGATGACCGCGACAAAACTGCCGAGCAAAGCTTGCGGGCTGTTCTCGAGGCACATGTGCATGCCCAGTTGCGCTTGCTCCCCGAGCCGCGCATGCAGTCCCTGCGGCCGGATGCCTTATCCCAACTCAAGCAGCACGGGTATTGGTTGTTGGGGCTTGAAGGCCCTTTGGCCTTGGCTAAGCACGTTCGCGAGCAGGGCCAAGAGTTGGCCGCTACGTTTGAGGCGTATGGCTTGGCAGGATTGAGTACTAGCCGCTACGGCGATGTTTGCCGCGCACACTTTTATCTCGAAACTTTGCGCCAGCTGGTGCCGGGGGAATGGGACGAGGTACTGGATGAACTGCTGAAACCTTCGGTAAGCAAAGCACCCTACGAGGGTGACAAGCGTATTGGTCACGCGGCCTTAGAAATCATAATCGACCGCGCGGGTGATGCGCCGAGCGATATTTGGCAGAGTTTCATCCTCAATCTGGCAGGCGATCCGCGCATTGCCAGCTCATCGCCTAACTACCGGCAATGGTGGTTGCCTTTGGGTGAGGCGCGTATCAACCAGGTGCGCGGCTGGCTGTCCAAAGAAGACTTGCGGCTGTTCCTGCAAGCGGTTGAGCAGTACGGCAACGAAAGCGGCAAAGAAGACTTGCAGCGGATGTTTCCAGCACGGAAAACCTTCCTTGAGGGGCTGTTCAAGCTTGGGTTAATTCGCCATACACGCTTGATGCTGGGCGGCATCGCGCAGCAGTCGGTGCGGCGAATTCTAGGGGAAGAGGTAAAGACCAACTTTGCCAAAATGGAAGGATCCATGAACGACAAGGCTGCAATCTACTTGGATTGCGGTGACTTCCATTTGGTTGAGGGCTCGCACAGCTTCAAGATTTGGGTGTATTTGGCTCAGCCTGGGCCAGCAATGAAATCGTACGAAAAAAACCTGTTTAGCCATTCAGATCTTACGATTGAGCTCCCTAAGGTATACAAAAAGCTCTATCCCGGACTGGGTTACGAGGCGGTAACCCACAATGGCACCTGGCAGCGCAAAGTCTTCGATTTTTTGGCTGAGAATGGCATCGGTGTGGACATCGAGAAGCTACTGAGTAAGCAGGAATACCGTAGTTATTTGAATCGCCACGGGGTGCCAGTGGTACGGAGCAACAAGGTCATCGTACCGCCAGCGCTACAAAGTCCAATGCAAGCCGTAAAGCCTGAGCGTTTACCTGAGCCAGGGAGCAATGCATTTGAAACAACCAGCTATGCCATTGGATCTGCATCAGCTGCATCAAGGCCGCTGACCGAACCTCGAACAGTAGGTGCAGCGGTGGAGGCTTCAGTCTTCAATTCTATTCGTGCGCAGAATAAAGCCATCGCCGATGCCGGCTATTCAGGAAGCCGGCGGTTATTTGGTAAAGAACCTGATGCTGGTAATGCGCTTGCACCCGTCGATAGTGCTTTGCCCTCGGAAGTCGCCGTCGTCGCGGAATCGGCATCTGCACCTTTGGTGGTAAACGAGCTGAGCGGCACCGCGTTAGCTGGCAGCATCACGCGGCTGCCTAAAAGTGCCATTGCAGTCATGCATTACTTTGCCTCTAACCCGGGTGATAAGGCTCGCTACGCCAGTAACGTCCTCGAGATTGAAATACGTGAGGTTAATCGTCTGCTGCATGGGCCGCTAAGGACTTTTTGTAAGCAAGATGAGTCTTTTGGCTGGAGTGTTTCCGGCCCTGCTTTAGCGGTTCTGAATAAACTTTTCCCCTGACTCGGTAAGCCTCCTATGGCATTTGTAGACGTTATAAAAGGCCTGCTCGGCAAGGCCGGTGAAGAACTAGCGGCGCAGCCTGGGTTTGATTTTCAGGCCGATAGCCATGGGCTGAATTTTTACCTGCCCAAAGCGGCTTTCGTTGCATTGCAGGAAGGCCGCGGCAGCACGCTGCAGAAAGTCCAGCTGATTACCCTGCGTATGCTTGAAGAGCAGGGCCTGGCCAATCCTCTGCCTAATGGCTTCATGGTGTTGGAGGCTGACCTTGCCGGTCTTGAGGCCGAGCAAGCTGACTTACTCCGACTGCCGCCTCGCTTGCCCGGCTCGTTTGCGGCCCAAATCAGTGGCCGCACCGGTAACAGCAGTTTTCGCGTTGCGCTGCATTTGAAGATGACTGATGGCAATGCGCCTTTTACCCGCAAGGGCCCGCTGCTCTATTTGACTTCAACCGAGGCTTACCGGTTGACGCCCGCAGAGTTGATGGGGCTGTTGGTCTGGGAACATCATCAGGAGCTACAGCCCGAGCAGCGAGGCGAAGCGGCCAATCTTCGCCTGATGGCCGAACTGCAAACGGCTGCACGCAGCGGTATGCGTATCGATCTCAGCCATTTCGAGCGCTTGGACGTGGTGGTGCCACAAAACATCGGTGTAGTGGCTACACGTTTGCCCGATGGCAGTTTGTTGCTGTGCCCCAGCTTGGGGAATGGCACCACACCGGATCAGCTGGAAAAACGCTGGTCGCAGTTAGATATGGGCGCCAATGATGGCGTACTGCGGATCGACAACCGGGTCGTACTGCTTGATCCGCAGAAGATGGCGGCCATCAAGGAAGTCCTGAGTAATAAGCGTATTCCTGCGGATAAAGTCGCCGAATTCTTGACCACGCCAAGCGCCTTTCTCGATGCCGCGCTAGTAAATCTGGATATGGGGTTTTCCATCAGAGTAGCGGGTATCGGCAAGCTGCAGCATATGGACTTTGGAGACCAAGACACCCAGAAAAGTGATTGGTTTGCATTGGATAAACGTCCAGCATCCGCCGCCATCATCCTGAAGTTAGTGCAAACGCCGGAAGAGCTGGCCAGGCTTCAGGAGGTTTATGCGTCCGCCAAGGAGCAGGGCGCAACAAGCCTGACTTTTGCTGGCCAGGTTATTGATGTCTCCAATCCAGAACAAGTTGATAAGCATATTCAAAAGGTCCAGGAGGCCTTTGAAGGTGCAACGGTTGCACCCGTTGTCGAGCCTGATGAACCTGATGAGGTGAAAGAAACAGTCAGTGTTCTGCTGCGCGATGCCGACGATATTCACCAGGGCTTGCTGCGAAAGGCCGGGGAGGCCAAGCCATTCCGGGAACCAGATTGGGATGCCTATGCTCGCCAGCCATTTCCGCACCAGAGGGAGGGTGTGGAGTGGATGATGAAGTTGCTTGGGGCAGCCATTCAAGATGACCACGCCAACCTCTATCGGCTGCAGGGCGCTTTGCTGGCAGATGACATGGGGCTGGGTAAAACCTACATGTCACTGGTGACTGTGGGTGAGTACCTGGCTCAGCAAAAGGCGATCCATAAGTCGCAGAAACCGATTTTGGTAGTCGCTCCGTTGAGTTTGCTGGAGAACTGGGAGGACGAGGTTGATCACACGTTCAAAAGCATTCCGTTTCGCGACATTGTTGTTCTGCAAGCCGGGCGTGACCTCAATCGCTTCCGCGTAAAAGGCGCAGAGCGTGAGTCGGTGCAAGTAGCATCGCTGGCAGATGAAGATGGTCAGATGGATGGCGAGGCCATACGTTATGCTCTGACCATCGGGCCTGAGGCCGGCGCCCAGCGTCTAGACATGGACCGGCGGCTGGTGCTGACCACCTATCAAACCCTTCGCGATTATCAGTTCTCGATGTGCATGATTGACTGGGGCATGGTGATCTTCGATGAGGCGCAGAACATTAAGAACCCTAATGCGCTGCAAACCCAAGCAGCCAAAGGCTTAAAAGCTGACTTCAAGCTATTGGCGACCGGCACCCCGGTGGAAAATAGCCTTGGCGATTTCTGGTGTTTGATGCATACCGCGCAGCCTGGTGTTTTAGGCGGTTGGAGCCAGTTTCGTGACAACTGGATAAAGCCGATTCTGCATGCGCCAGAGGATGAGCGTGATGCGGTGCGGCGCAAGGTTGGGGCTGAACTACGTGATGCTGTAGGAATTTTTATGCTGCGCCGGGTCAAGGAAGACCAGCTCAAGGGCTTGCCAAGCAAGACCATTCACAGCGGCGTCGCTCAGCCGACAGGTGGTTTGTTAGTGCATACGCCACAGCTTTCGCGAGTGATGAAGGGCATTCAGCTAAAGGCCTACGATGCAATTTTGTCTGACTTTCGTGAACTACGAGCCACTGAGGATATGCGCGGCACGGCGCTTATGGCGCTCTCCCAGTTGCGTGAGATATCCCTCCATCCGCGCCTGCGCGAAGAGACGCAGCTCATGACCAACACAGCAAAGGATGCACGCGAGGTTATGGCCGAGTCTGGCAAGTTGACTGTGTTGCTGGAGTTGCTCGATCAGATTCGCCAGAAACACGAAAAGGTTATTTTGTTCATGGTAACAAAGCGGCTGCAACGCTTGCTCAAGCTGTGGCTAGATCAAATTTATGGCTTAAATGTGGCCATCATTAATGGTGACACCGCTGCTGTTGCCAAGAAAGCCGACATCCTAACGCGCAAGCAGTTGATCACAGCTTTTGAGGCCAAGCCGGACTTCAACCTGATTATCATGTCACCGGTTGCAGCAGGGGTTGGTTTGACGGTAGTAGGCGCTAACCACGTCGTCCATCTGGAGCGCCATTGGAACCCGGCCAAAGAGGCCCAGGCATCTGATCGCGTGTATCGCATTGGCCAAACCAAGGAAGTACATATCCACCTACCAGCAGTCCTGCATCCTCAGTATGATTCTTTCGATGTACATCTTGATCGCCTACTGCGTGGCAAATTAATGCTCAAAGATGCCGTGGTGACGCCAGAAGCAGTAAGCGAAAATGAGATGATTCAGTCGCTGGGGTTGTAGACACGTTGCCGAGTGAAATGCCTTTCACGTATCTGAGTCAGGCGACACCTTCCTTGGGCGATGGAATCAATCTGTGAAGTATATCGTTGTCGCAACGAAAGCAGCTGATCGTGACATGGCCTGCCGCAGACTCGCCCGGATGTTCCCGGTTTGTTTGCGGTCGAACACGAAGATTCGCATTGATGCGATCTGGCTCGCTACCGGCCCCATGGACAATGCATGCCAGAACCGAAACCGCGCAGGCCAGAGTCGTTAGTGTGTTCGATGCGGCGCCCGACGCGCATCACGGTGTTGGGCATGATGGTCTGGAGTCTGCTTGTCGGCTCGGCAAAATCGGCGGCATGACTTCGCTTCCAATTATCGACCGATTAAACCCTGAACAACTACGCGCTATCGCGGCGCAGTTGGTACATCGCGTCGAGAGTATCGATCAAAAAATCGAGCGATAGCTGGCCGCCGACGCTTCTGCTAAATGAACTTCACGACGCGCCAGCGGGCCTTGCCTTGTTTGTTAGTACTGTCCTCAAGTGCCGTACTGCATCGATGGCGCCAATGCTTGCCCACCGGAAGACGTGGGTGGCGGGCCTGGCTATGAGGACTTTTTGGAGGCGATGGCCAACCCGGATCATCCAGAGCATGACGACATGGTTGAATGGCATGGCCATGTTTTTGATCCAGCTGCATTTGAGTGCGAGCGCGTGAATCAGTGGTTTAAACGGATTTAGGTTTGAGCTGCAAGGCGGTGTAGTTCGGACGCTTACCTTCGCCGGACAGTTACTTGCAGATGCTTTTTCCTGCGAACAAAACAAAACCCCTACCTGCATACGCAGATAGGGGTTTCGGAATTTAATCTTGACGATGACCTACTCTCACATGGGGAAACCCCACACTACCATCGGCGATGCATCGTTTCACTGCTGAGTTCGGGATGGGATCAGGTGGTTCCAATGCTCTATGGTCGTCAAGAAATTCGGGTACCGAGTCGTGGCCAGCTGGCCGCGCTTCAGCAAATTGGGTAGGTGATAGTTTTCGGTGTTTGCAAGCGTCGAACTTTCGGTTCATTGCGTCTTCACACACCGCAATCTGATGCTCTTTCGAGTAGTCAAATTGCTTGGGTGTTATATGGTCAAGCCTCACGGGCAATTAGTATTGGTTAGCTCAACGCCTCACAGCGCTTACACACCCAACCTATCAACGTCGTAGTCTTCGACGGCCCTTCAGGGGACTCAAGGTCCCAGTGAGATCTCATCTTGAGGCTAGTTTCCCGCTTAGATGCTTTCAGCGGTTATCTATTCCGAACATAGCTACCCGGCAATGCCACTGGCGTGACAACCGGAACACCAGAGGTTCGTCCACTCCGGTCCTCTCGTACTAGGAGCAGCCCCTCTCAAATCTCAAACGTCCACGGCAGATAGGGACCG
>NZ_JASCPO010000203.1:0-10720 GCF_029960145.1 Pseudomonas sp. PS01299
GGCTTGCTCGCGAAAGCGGCGGGTCAGGCAACATCAATGCTGAATGACAGACCGCTTTCGCGAGCAAGCCCGCTCCCACAGGGAGAGCAGGCCGCCGCGTCAATCAGTAGCGGTAAGCGTGCGGCTTGAACGGGCCTTCGACGGTCACGCCGATGTAGTCAGCC
This sequence comes from Pseudomonas sp. PS01299, assembly GCF_029960145.1. NCBI lineage: Bacteria > Pseudomonadati > Pseudomonadota > Gammaproteobacteria > Pseudomonadales > Pseudomonadaceae > Pseudomonas > Pseudomonas sp. PS01299. Next base: position 165 of record NZ_JASCPO010000203.1, read on the forward strand.
TGTTGCTTGGTCAGTTGAGTGACCACGCCGCCGAAGCCGCGCACCATTTCCAGGGCCACTTCTTCGTCGAGTTTCTTCGGCAGTACTTCAACGGTCAGACGCTCGGCTTTCTCGGCTGGCGACAGGTCGGCGTACTTCTGGCCGAACAGGAAGATCTGCGCCAGTACCTGGTTGGCGAACGAACCGTCCATGATGCGGCTCGGGTGACCAGTGGCGTTGCCCAGGTTCACCAGACGGCCTTCGGCCAGCAGGATCAGGTAGTCGTCGTTCTGCGCGTCGAAAGCGCCCGGGCCGGTACGGTGGATCTTGTGTACCTGTGGCTTCACTTCTTCCCATGCCCAGTTCTTGCGCATGAAAGCGGTGTCGATTTCGTTGTCGAAGTGACCGATGTTGCAGACAACAGCGCGCTTCTTCAGGGCTTTGAGCATGTTCGCGTCGCAAACATTGACGTTACCGGTGGTGGTCACGATCAGGTCGATCTTGCCCAGCAGCGCTTTGTCGATGCTCGCTTCGGTGCCGTCGTTGATCCCGTCGATGAACGGCGAAACCAGTTCGAAACCGTCCATGCAGGCCTGCATGGCGCAGATCGGGTCAACTTCGGAAACCTTGACGATCATGCCTTCCTGACGCAGGGACTGGGCCGAACCCTTACCCACGTCACCGTAACCGATGACCAGCGCTTGCTTGCCGGACAGCAGGTGGTCGGTGCCGCGCTTGATCGCATCGTTCAGGCTGTGACGGCAGCCGTACTTGTTGTCGTTCTTGGACTTGGTCACCGAGTCGTTGACGTTGATCGCCGGGATCTTCAGCTCGCCCTTGGCCAGCATGTCCAGCAGGCGGTGAACGCCGGTGGTGGTTTCTTCGGTCACGCCGTGAACGCGATCCAGTACTTGTGGGTACTTGTCGTGCAGCAGCTGAGTCAGGTCGCCGCCGTCGTCGAGGATCATGTTGGCGTCCCATGGCTGGCCATCTTTCAGGATGGTCTGCTCCAGGCACCACTCGTACTCTTCTTCAGTCTCGCCTTTCCAGGCGAAAACCGGGATGCCGGCAGCGGCGATGGACGCAGCGGCCTGATCCTGAGTCGAGAAGATGTTGCAGGACGACCAGCGTACTTCGGCACCCAGGGCAACCAGGGTTTCGATCAGCACGGCAGTCTGAATGGTCATGTGGATGCAGCCGAGGATTTTCGCGCCCTTGAGCGGCTGCTCGGAGGCGTACTTGCGGCGCAGACCCATCAGGGCCGGCATTTCCGACTCGGCGATGATGGTTTCGCGACGGCCCCAGGCAGCCAGGGACATATCGGCAACTTTGTAATCGTTAAAATCTGCAGGCGTGATAACAGCGCTCATGAAGAGCCTCCATTCGTAATGTATGCGAATGGGCGCCGTTGTGCGTTTAGTGTCCGGCCGTGGCCAGTCAACGCCCCATCCGAGCCTGACAGGTTGATCCTGCTGCAGCGCCCCTCGGACAGGTGGCGGGAAAACGGTAGCAGGTGAACGTTACCGTTTTGAAACGGGGGCGATTATAGCCGTCTAGACTGATCTTCCAAAGGGTTTCTGTCGGCCAGATGAAGATCGCTAATAGCGACCATAGTAGAAGGCTCATGGAGCATGACCGTCCGGTCTGCCAAGATGGCGCCATCTTTCGGCAAACGCTCAGGAGTGAATATGAATTTCCACACCCGCAAATGGGTAAAACCCGAAGACCTCAACCCCAATGGCACCCTGTTCGGCGGCAGCCTGCTGCGCTGGATCGACGAAGAAGCGGCGATTTACGCGATCGTCCAGTTGGGCAATCAGCGCGTGGTGACCAAGTACATTTCCGAGATCAACTTCGTCAGCGCCTCGCGCCAGGGCGACATCATCGAACTGGGCATCACCGCCACCGAGTTCGGCCGCACCTCGATCACCCTGACCTGCGAGGTTCGCAACAAGATCACCCGCAAGAGCATCCTCACGGTCGAGAAGATGGTCTTCGTCAACCTCGGCGAAGACGGCCTGCCGGCGCCGCACGGTCGCACCGAGATCAAGTACGTCAAAGACCAGTTCAAGGAAGATGAACTGGTCAGCAACTAACATCGGCGGCGCGCCCTTCGCGAGCAAGCCCGCTCCCACATGGATTGCGTTGTACCTGTGGGAGCGGGCTTGCTCGCGAATGCGGTTGTTCAGCCAGCGAAGAATCATCTGGCCACTGAACAGCCATGAACCGCCGGGGTCGTAGGTAAACACCACCCCCCACGGTTCCCGCGCCATGAGCAACCCTACAGACGGCAAGACCCCCAACCTCTCGACCGATGAACAACACGAAGTCGAGAAAAACCAGCCGCCCCGCGCGGCGGTTCTGCATGAAATCATCCGCACTCAAGGTGATCAGGAACTGGAGCGCAGCATTGCCGCGCTGTGGTGGTCGGCGCTCGCCGCCGGGCTGACCATGGGCCTGTCGCTGATGGGCATGGGCCTGCTCAATTCGCGTCTGCCCGAGGGCGAGGAATTCAAGGTGATCGCCAGTTTCGGCTACTGCGCCGGTTTCCTCGCGGTGATTCTCGCCCGCCAGCAATTGTTCACCGAAAACACCCTGACCGCCGTTCTACCGGTGATGACCAAACCGACCCTGAAAAACTTCGGCCGGCTGATCCGCCTGTGGGGCGTGGTCCTGTTCGGCAATTTGTGCGGGACGATTCTGGTGGCGTACGTGATGCTCGAGCTGCCGATCTTCGACACCAAGACTGATCACGCCTTCCTTGAAATCGGCCGCAAGGTCATGGAAAACCACGCCAGTCAGATGTTCGCCAAGGGCATCGTCTCAGGCTGGATGATCGCCACCATGGTCTGGATGATCCCGTCCATGGAGAGCGCGAAGATGTGGATCATCATCCTCATCACCTACCTGATGGCGCTGGGCGACTTCACCCACATCGTGGTCGGTTCGGCGGAAGTGTCGTATCTGGTGTTTGCCGGCGAGCTGCCGTGGAGTGATTTCTGGATGGTGTTTGCCGGGCCCACGCTGGCGGGGAATATCATCGGCGGCAGTTTCATCTTCGCCCTGATCAGCCATGCGCAGATCCGCAGCGAAAGCGGGGCGCCCAAGACGGATAAACCGAACTCCGGCAAACCCCGCGAAGATGAATCCGACAGCAAGCCCCGATAGTTTCAGGCCTTGAACGGCGGGCTGACCGGTTCTGTCGTCGGTTCGCTTTCAGGTGCCTTGAGCTGTCCCTCCCAGCGCGCTATGACCAGCGGTGCCAGTGCATTGCCCAACACGTTGAGCGCGGTGACCGGCATGTCCATCAAGCGGTAGACGCCGGCGATGATTGCCACGCCTTCCACTGGCAAACCGGCGGTGGTCAGGGTCGCTGTGAGGATGATGAACATGAAACCCGGCACTCCCGCCGCGCCCTTTGACGTCAACACCATGATCAGCACCAGCATGGCCTGATCCGCCAGACCCAGATCAATCCCGTACGCCTGGGCGATAAACAGCGTGCCCAGTCCCGCGAACAGCGAGGCGCCATCAAGGTTGAACGAGTACCCCAGTGGAATGACCATGCTGGTGATCGGGCGCGGAGCGCCATACTTCTCCATTTTCTCGATCAGTTGTGGCATCACCGTGGCCGACGCAGCACTGCTGTAAGCCAGTATCAATTCACTGCGTATTTCCCGAATCAGGTGGAAAAAGCGAATGCCGGCCATCCGCGCCACCAGCCCCAGCACGCCCAACGCGAAGAGCAACACCGCGACGTAAGTGATTCCGATCAGCTTCGCCAGCGGCAGTAATGCACTGAGGCCGAAGCTGGCCACGGTGACCCCGATCAGGCCGAAGATGCCGATGGGTGAATAGTGCATGACCAGATGCGTGACCTTGAACATGGTGTCCGATACCGCCTGAATCACGGCGATCAATGGCGCCTTCTGCGGCTCGGGCAGCATCGACAGGGCACAGCCGAACAGGATCGCGAAAAACAGTACTGAGAGCAGCTTGCCCTGGGACATGGCCAGGACGATGTTGTCCGGCACGATGTTCACCAGAGTTCGGCCCAGGTTCTGTGTTTCTCCCGTATTCGCCAGACCAATGGCCGGTGATTGCAGGGTGCTGCTGAAGTCCGCGCCGGCGCCGGGCTGAAAAACATTGCCGACGATCAGTCCGAAGACGATGGCAATGCTGGTGATGGTAAAGAAATAAACCAGCGTCTTTATCCCGACCCGGCCCAATGCCCTGGTGCTGCCTGCCCCGGCGATGCCGACGACCATGCACGCAAAGACCAACGGTACAACGATCATTTTCATCAGCCTGATGAACAGGTCACCGGCCGGTTGCAGCAGATTGTCGATGAACCAGATCTTGTGTTCGGGAAACTGGTTGAGAAGGATGCCGACGATTATTCCGGCTGCCAGCCCGAGCATGATGCGGGTGACCAGACTGGTGGGTTTCCTGGTAGTCATGATGTGCCCCTTTTGTTGTTGTGTTTGTTGGGGTGAAGCTCAGTGTGCGAAGAGACCGTCGAAGTCCTTGAAACCCTTGACCTCGATCGGATTGCCGCTGGGATCGAGAAAGAACATCGTGCGCTGCTCGCCGGGTTCGCCGGCGAAGCGGATCACCGGAGGGATTTCAAACGTTGTGCCGAGGCGGCTCAAACGATCGGCCAGCTCCAGCCACTCCTCCAGCGGCAGGACGATGCCAATGTGGGGCATCAATACTTTGTGATCGCCAACCTGGCCGGTACGGGTCGTGGTGAAGGGCGTGCCCAGGTGAAGCGAGAGCTGATTGCCGAAAAAGTCGAAGTCGACCCATGTCTCGGTACTGCGGCCTTCGGTGCAGCCCAACACATCTCGATAAAAAGTCCGCGCCTGTTCCAGGTCGCAAACATGGTATGCAGCGTGAAAAGGTCTGTTCATATGATGTCCCCAAGTGAAGGAGCGCTCAGGGTAAACAGACCGTGCGGCGGGGCATAACGACTTCGCCTTGTTCTGAGCGAAAGGAAAACTTATGGATGTACGGTTTCTGAAAAGTCTGGTGGCGGTGGTCGAGACCGGTTCGATTGCGGCAGCGGCACGGCGCGAGAGTCGCACTGCGGCGGCTATCAGTCAGCGCGTCCAGGCGCTCGAGAGATTGCTGGGTTGCACGTTACTGCTGCGTACCGCGCACGCAGCCAGGCCCTCGGACCAGTGCCTGCTGATTCTGCCGAAGATCAGGGCGATCATCGAATTGGCCCAGGATCTACAGAGCGATCTGCATCCCGATGGGTTGGCCGGTGAGCTGACAATCGGTGCAATTTCCACAGCGCTGACCGGCGTGTTACCCACCTTGATCGAACGATTGGCGCTTGCAGCACCTGATTTGAAGCTGAAGATCACCCCGGGTGACTCGAAAAGTCTTTACGAGAAGGTGCTTGCAGGGGAGTTGGACGCAGCGATTCTGGTCAGGCCTCCATTCCAGCCGCCCAAGGCATTGGCACTGGTCGTACTCAAGGTAGAGCCGCTGATTCTGGTGGCTCCAGCCGCGTACGCCGGGCAGTCGCTGGAAACGCTGTTGCGCATTCATCCGTTCATTCGTTATGACGCACGCTCGTGGGGTGGGCAGATTGCTCAGCGCTACCTCGATGAACAGGCCATCGAGCCCAACGTGCTGTGCGAACTGGATGCGCTGGAAACGATCGTCATGCTGGTCGCGCAGGGGATGGGGGTATCGCTGGTGCCGCAGTGGGCCGGGATGAGGCTGGAAGGGATGTACGTGTTACCGGTCGAGGACGGGCAGCGTCATGCGCGCGAGTTGGTGGTGATGCATGGCTCGACGCCGCACCGCCCATCGGCGATGCGACATCTGCTTGATTTGCTGTGCGGTCCCTCGTGAAGGGCTTCACGACGGCGCTGCGGTGATACGTCAGTGTGCGGGTTCGGCCGCTGTGGCCGGCTCGTCACGGGTGGCGTGCTTGACCAGCTTGCCGATGGTCAGGCCCTGCAACAGGATCGACGACAGCACCACGATGTAGGTGATGCTCAGCAGCAGATCGCGCTCCGGACCCAGCGGCAGGGCCAGCGCCAGTGCCACCGAGACGCCGCCGCGCAAACCGCCCCAGGTCAGAATGCGAATGGTGCCGCGCGGCACCGTGCGCCAGCGCCGCAGCAGGACAATGGCCGGGGCCACGGTGAGCAGGCGCGACAGCAGAATCGCCAGCGCCAGCAAACTGGCCGCCGCCACGTGCGCCCAGTTGAACGGCAGCAACAACAGCTCCATGCCGATCAGTGCGAACAGCAGGGCGTTAAGCATGTCATCGAGCAACTCCCAGAAGCCGTCGAGGTACTTGCGGGTCATGTCGTTCATCGCCAGGTTGCGCCCCAGGTTGCCGATGATCAGACCGGCGACCACCATCGCAATCGGTGCCGAGACGTGGAGCTCGGTGGCCATCGCCGAACCGCCGATCACCAGCGCCAGGGTCAGCATCACCGTGATCTGATGCTGCTGGACGCTCTTGATCATCCGGTACACCCCATAACCGATCAGCCCGCCGAACAGCACACCGCCAATGGCTTCGTGCACGAACAGCATGGCCGTGGCGCTGAGGGTCGGCGTCTCACCCAGTTGGGCGATGCCCAGCAGCACGGTGAACACCACCACCGCAGTGCCGTCATTGAACAGCGACTCGCCGACGATGGTGGTTTTCAGCGGCTTCGAGGCATTGGCGGTACGCAGTACGCCGAGCACTGCGATCGGGTCGGTCGGCGAAATCAGCGCGCCGAACAGCAGGCAGTAGAGGAAGCTCACGTGCCAGCCGAACAGGGCAAAAATGTAATAGGCGAGGCTGCCGATCACGGCGGTGGCAATCAGCACACCGAAAGTGGCCAACAGGCCGATCGGCCAGCGGTAGCTGCGCAGGTCGTTGAGGTTGACGTGCAGGGCGCCGGCGAACAGCAGGAACGACAGCATCCAGTTCATCAGCAGATCGCCGAAGTCGATCTGGCCGATCAGTTGCTGCACGCGCTCTTCGAGGCCGGGATAGCCGAGCACGCTCAGGCCTTGCAGCAATAGGGAGAACATCAGCGCGGTGACCATCACGCCGATGGTCGGCGGCAGGCCGATGAAGCGGTAATTGACGAAGGTGAGAAGGGTGGTGAGGCAGATAAAAGCGGCGACAAGTTCTAGCATCCGGGCTCCATTGGATGGGGGTGGAAAGACAGCGCCCCGATTCTTCGGTGCAAAGGTTGGATGGGCTGTTTCGGGGTGGGGACACAATCATGCCTCCCTCGGTTGGTCAGCCGCAGACATTGGTGTAGGGTCAACAAAAAAATCAAGGAGTGGAACGTGGCGGCGACAGTTCTGGTGTTAATGGCGGCGCTGTTGCATGCGACGTGGAATACCCTGATCAAGTTCAGTGCCGAACGGTTGCTGGTGGTGGCGTGCATGGACACGGTGGCGCTGCTGTTCGTGGCGCTGGCATTTCCATTCATCAGCCTGCCGCCGGTGGAAATCTGGCCGTGGATTCTGGCTTCGGCGGCGTTCGAGCTGTTGTATCGCTATCTGCTGATTCAAGCTTATCGGGTCGGCGACCTCGGGTTGGTCTACCCGCTGATGCGTGGCTTGTCGCCGTTGGTGGTGCTGGCGCTGACCCTGATCTTCGCCGGCGAAGTGCTCACCACGCAGCAGATCCTCGGGATCATGCTGATTCCGCTGGGCATGGCTTGCTTGCTCTGGCAGGGCGGTGGTGGCAAACATCTCCCTTGGTCGATGCTACCGGTGGTGGCGCTGATCGGCTTGTGCATCGGTTGCTACACCTACATCGATGGTCAGGCCTTGCGGCGCTGGTCGCATCCACTGGATTACCTGGTCTGGGTCACGCTGCTCAGCGCTTGGCCGTTTCCGTTGCTGGCGTGGGTGGCGAAGCGCCCGGCATTTCTGGTGTTCTGGCGCGAGCAGTGGAAGCTGGGGCTGGCGGTCGGGTTCTGCGTGTTGTTCAGCTACGCTCTGGTGCTGTGGGCGATGCAGTTGGGCTCGATTGCCGAGGCGGCGGCCTTGCGTGAGATCAGCGTGATTCTGGTGGTGCTGTTCGGCATGCGCTACCTGAAAGAACCTTTCGGCAGGCCGCGGCTCTTAGCCTGTGGGCTGGTGCTGATCGGCATGTTGGTGATGAAGTTCTGACGGCCCGCAACTCTCTATCACTCGAAGAAGGACGGCTTTATGACGGTGGCTCTGTGGTGTGTGTTGATCGCGATTTTCCTGCCGTATGTGTGCACGATCGTGGCCAAGGTCTCAGGCGGTTTCAGGCTCAGTGACAATCATGATCCTCGGGATTTTCTCGATAGCGTGGGCGGCGTCGCCCGACGGGCGCATGCGGCGCAGTTGAACAGTTTCGAGGTGATGCCGGCGTTTGCGGCAGCGGTGATCGTTGCCCATCTGGTGGGCACGGCGCAGCTGGTGACAGTGAATGTGCTGGCGGTGCTGTTTATCACCAGTCGCCTGCTGTACATCATCTGCTACCTGGCGGATTGGGCGATCTTACGGTCGCTGGTGTGGTTTGTCGGGATGGGGCTGATTGCTGCGTTCTTCTTTGTGTCGGTTTGAATCTCGGGTGTTGCTGCCGGCCTCTTCGCGAGCAAGCCCGCTCCCACAGGTATCAATGGCGAGCACAAATCCTGTGTACACCAAAGAACCCTGTGGGAGCGGGCTTGCCCGCGAAGGCGGTAGCTCTGGCGCCGAGGCGCTTAAGGTTTGTCCTTCACCGTATCGGCGACTTGAGGCACTTGCGGCAACGCCACACCTTTAGGCCAGAGCATCCAGATCTGCCCCTGCTGCTTCATGTCCCCGGCCAGTTGCCCGGCAGCATCGCCGGTGCCCCAGAACAGATCCGCACGCACCTCGCCGGCAATCGCGCCACCGGTGTCCTGCGCCGCGACCGGGCGAACCAAAGCGCTGCCGTCCGGGCGGGTGGTCGACAGCCACAGCAGGCTGCCCAACGGAATCACCTTGCGATCCACCGCTGCGCTGTAGCCGGCGGTCAGCGGCACATTGAGCGAGCCGCGTGGGCCTTCGTTGCTGTCCGGGTTGCGGGTGAAGAACACGTAGCTCGGGTTGCTGCCCAGCAGTTCCGGGATGCGCGACGGGTTGGCCTTGGCCCAGTTGCTGATCGCGCTCATGGTCACGTCTTCTTTCTTCAGCTCGCCTTGCTCGACCAGCCAGCGACCGATCGGCCGGTACGGATGGCCGTTCTGGTCGGCGTAGGCGATGCGCAGTTGTTTGCCATCCGGCGTCTGAATCCGCCCCGAGCCCTGGATCTGCAAAAACTGCAGGTTCATTGGATCGGTCAGGTACGCCACTACCGGCGCTTTGACGCCTTTGGACTCGATGGTCGCCGCGTCGTCATACGGCTTGACCACTCGGCCTTCGAGACGGCCACGCAGGCGCTTGCCCTTGAGTTCCGGGTAAATGCTGTCCAGCGAGACGATGATCATGTCTTCCGGCACGCCGTACACCGGCACGTTCGCCACCTCGGTGGGCGTCAGGCTGCCGGGGTAGACCGGTTCGTAGTAACCGGTGATCAGACCGTTGGGGTTGTCATGCTCGGCGCGCAGTCCGAACACGTCGAGGTTCTGCTTGAGGAACGCGCGAATCTCGTTGGCGCTTTGCGGCACGTTGGCGGCTGCCGCGCAGGTGCCGCCCCAGACCGGATCAGCCTTGAGTCGGGTGCAGGCGCTGCGCCATGAACCGAAACCGGTGACCAGATCGCTGTCGGACACCGCCGGCAAGGCTTCCCAAGTGGCGCTGGAATAAGTGGCCAAGGCATGGGTTTTCGGTTTGGCAGTGTCGCCACCCGTACAGCCGGCAAGGATTGCCAGCAGTGGCAGGGTTGCGATCAGTGGGTGACGCCAGGCCTTGAAACGGCTGTTCATGGAGTGATTCCTGTGCCGGTTGCCCAAGTGCTCCATGCGCTCCGGCAACCCGTATTTTTAATAGGGCTATTGGTGTTTGTCGGCGACGCGAGGATACTGGCCGCCGAATTCCGTGACCTGAAGCCACCATGACTCTTAAAAGAATTTCTGTTGTATTGCTGGCCTGTCTGACCTTGTCCGCCTGTGGCGGCGTCGATCCGAATTCTCCGCTGGGGCAACGCAAGGCGATCTTCAAACAAATGCTCAAGACCGGCGAAGACCTGGGCGGCATGTTGCGTGGACGTATTCCGTTCGACGGGCCGAAATTCGCCGAAGGCGCGGTGAAGCTCGATGCGTTGTCGCATGAACCGTGGAAGCATTTCCCGCAGGTTCGTGAAGAAGATCACACCAGCGCCAAGGATGATGTCTGGCTGCGTCAGGCCCGCTTTCAGGAATTGGCCCGTAACCTTGAGGCGGCCACCGGTGAACTGGTGATCGCCAGCAAGGTTCAGCCGTACAAGGCCAGTAACCTCGGGCCTGCGGTGCAGAAAGTTGAAGATGCCTGCAGCGCTTGCCATAAAGAGTTTCGCGATCATTGATTTCTGTTGTTTGAGCTGACGCCTTCGCGAGCAAGCCCGCTCCCACACTGGATCTGTGTCGTTCACAAATCAAATGTGGGAGCGGGCGTGCTCGCGAAGA
>NZ_JASCPO010000204.1:0-10707 GCF_029960145.1 Pseudomonas sp. PS01299
GGCTTGCTCGCGAAGGCGGTGTATCAGTCGCTATATGCGCCGACTGACACTCAGTCTTCGCGAGCAAGCCCGCTCCCACATTGGTTTTTTGTTTCATTCAATAGGAGAGGGCATGCGCGATTACAAGTGGCTGCACGAATACTGTCTGAACCGCTTCGGTTCGGCGGCTGAACTGGAAGCCCATCTGCCCGTTCCCAAGACTCCCGCGCAACTGCGCAAGATCAGCGACGATCGTTACCTCTCGACCATGGCCCTGCGCGTGTTCCGCGCCGGGCTCAAGCACAGCCTGGTGGACGCCAAGTGGCCGGCCTTCGAAGAAGTGTTCTTCAGGTTCGACCCGGAAAAAGTCGTGCTGATGAGCGCCGAACACCTCGAACGCCTGATGCAGGACGCGCGCATCATCCGCCACCTGGGCAAGCTCAAGAGCGTGCCGCGCAATGCCCAGTTCATCCTCGATGTGGAAAAGGACAAGGGCAGTTTCGGCGCGCTGATCGCCGACTGGCCGGTGACCGATATCGTCGGTCTGTGGACCTACCTGAAAAAGCACGGGAGTCAGTTGGGCGGGCTGTCGGCGCCGCGCTTCCTGCGGATGGTCGGCAAGGACACGTTCGTGCCGAGCTACGACGTGGTCGCGGCGCTGAATGCACAGAAGATCGTCGACAAGGCGCCGACCAGTCTGCGCGATCTGGCGATTGTGCAGAACGCGTTCAACCAGTGGCATGAACAGAGTGGTGGGCGGCCGATGAGCCAGATTTCGATGATGCTCGCGTACACCGTCAACCATTAAGACCGCGTCGCCCCATTCGCGAGCAAGCCCGCTCCCACAGGATTCTTGTTGAAACACAATATTGTGATCGACACAAAAACTGTGGGAGCGAGCTTGCTCGCGAAGGCGTCAGCTCAGGCGGCGGAAATCTCGCCCTCGCCAGCCAGCTTGCGATTCAACTGATACCGCCACCGCACATACAGCAGCGCCGAGCAGAACAGCGCCAGGCTCGCGGCCATCTCCAGCACGCCAAACAGTTGCCGGTTCGGGTCATACGCTGCCAGTGCGCCCTTGATGAAATACAGATTCACCACAAAGCACATCCACGAGTGCGCACGCGCGTTGCCCATCAGCATCCCCGGCGCAAGGATCAGCCACGGGATCAGCTCGACCAGCAGGATCACCCACGGTCGGGCGCCGTGCAGGTCGGCGAACACCAGGTAGTAAGCGGCAAGCAGCCCGGCGAGGCCGAAGAAGCACAACAGGCTGACGATCCGCATCGCCTTGACGCGGGGTTCGAGCCACTCGACGGAGGGCAGGACTTTCGGCTTCTTCGCCACCCTTAGCCCTCCAGTTTTTGCGCGGTCTTGGCCAGGCGTGCGCCGAGTGCGCGACACAGCGCCATCTCGTGCTGATCGAGACCTTTCTTGCCATCGGCCCCGGCGTGATGACTGGCGCCATACGGCGTGCCGCCGCCCTGGGTTTCCAGCAGCGCCGACTCGCTGTACGGCAGGCCGGTGATCAGCATGCCGTGGTGCAATAGCGGCAGCATCATCGACAGCAGGGTGGTTTCCTGACCGCCGTGCAGGCTGGCGGTGGAGGTGAACACGCCGGCCGGTTTACCAACCAGCGCGCCGGTCAGCCACAGGTTGCTGGTGCCGTCGAGGAAGTACTTGAGCGGCGCGGCCATGTTGCCGAAACGCGTCGGGCTGCCAAGGGCGAGGCCGGCGCAGTTCTTCAGGTCATCGAGGGTGGCGTAGAGCGCACCGTCTTCCGGTATGTCCGGGGCGACCGCCTCACACTCGCTGGAAATCGCCGGTACGGTACGCAGGCGCGCTTCAAGGCCAGCCTGTTCGACGCCGCGGGCAATCTGCCGGGCCATTTCATTGGTCGAACCGTTGCGGCTGTAATACAGAACCAGAATGTACGGCGTGCTCACGGCAGCAACTCCAGAATCTGCTCCGGTGGACGGCCGATCACGGCCTTGTTGCCGACTTCCAGAATCGGTCGTTCCATCAGTTTCGGGTGTTCGGCGATGGCGGCAATCAATTGCGCTTCGCTGAGGCTCGTGTCGGCCAGCTGAAGCATTTTGTATTCATCTTCTCCCGTGCGCAGCAGTTGCCGTGCGCTGATGCCGAGCTTGCCGAGCAGTGCCTTGATTTGCACCGCATTCAGCGGGGTTTCGAGGTAACGCACCACGTTCGGGGTCAGGCCACGGGCCTCGAGAAGTTCCAGCGCGCCTCGGGATTTCGAGCAGCGCGGATTGTGATAAAGCGTCAGATCGGTCATGGCGGGTCGCTTCTGGCGTAAAGTGGCGGCTATTCTAACTGTGCAGCGCGCAATCCAGAACCTTCAGAGGCGATGGGTCGCAGGCGCATTCAATTTTTGACCAGGGAACATGACATGACACGGCGATTGGCAGCGGCATTGACGATAATCGGGGCGTTGATGCTGGGGGGCTGCGGCAATGACTACGGCATTGACCAGAATGGTCAGAAGGTTGCGTCCGAGCGTCTGGACAAACAATGGGTAGTCATCAATTACTGGGCCGAATGGTGTGGCCCGTGCCGCACGGAAATTCCTGAGCTCAATCATTTGGCTGACGAACTCAAGAGCAAGAACATCGGCGTGTTCGGGGTCAACTTCGACAACGTCCAGGGTGAAGACCTGAAGAGCGCCAGCGAGAAGCTGGGCATCAAGTTCACCGTGCTGGCGCAGGATCCGGCGGACCTGTTCGACCTGCCGCGCAGTGAGGCCTTGCCGGTGACCTACATCATCGACAACAAGGGCAAGGTGCGTGAGCAGTTGATGGGCGAGCAGACGGCGGCGGGGGTGATGGCCAAGCTGGAGGCGTTGCAGGCGACAAAGTGAGCTGCCTCTAAAGAGCAACCCTCACCCCAGCCCTCTCCCAGAAGGAGAGGGAGCTGACCGAGGTGTCTGGCGCTTCCATCGACCTGGAAGATCGTGTCGATTATGGATTCAGCGAAGATCCTTCAAGTCGGCGCACACTTTCAGAACCCCCCAATCAGTTCCCTCTCCCTTTGGGAGAGGGTTAGGGTGAGGGTTTGGCGTTCTTGAGGGTTAACCCTCTTCCAGCCACCAGCGCAACGGCTTGCCTTCGGCCGGCCAGAAGCGCATCTGCTCGATCGGCGAGATGTCCCAGCGCTCAACGCCTTGCAGCGCCTGCAGGAAGCGTTGTTCCTGCTCCATCAGCGCCGGGGCGCAGAGTTTGCGGGTCTTGCCGATCGGGCCGAAGCTCAGCTTGTCACCCTCGAGGGTGTACGGTGCGAACCAGTGGTTGCAGCCGCCATTGCCGTATGCGCGGCCATCGTCACCGAGGGTCACGGTCAGATGGCTGTAATCCATCAATGGCCGCTCGCCGATCCACTCCAGAATGTAGCTGCGATTTTGCTGCAATTGCACAGGCTCTGCGGCGCAGCCCACCAGAGCGGCACCGACCAGCAGCGGCAGGGCAAGGCGTTTCATCACGCAGGCTCCTGGCATTTCGGGCACAGGTGCTTGTCGCCGACGGCTTTCCAGCCCAGCTCGGCGATGCGCGCCGTGGCGGCCGGTTTCTCGGCGGTCTTGCCCAGCTTGGCGTCCACCGCGAACTCGAAGTTCAGCTCTTTGGCGCAGCTGTCGCAGTTGACCTGCCAGGTGTGGATCGCCAGTTCGCCGAAGACCGGGCCGGTGGTCATCGCGGTCCATTGGCCCGGCGGATTGATCAGGTGGCGCACGGTGTCGACGGTCAGGCGCATGGACAAGTCCTTGCTGCCTTTGAGGGTGACCAACAGGACGTCACCGTTGCGGATCGAGCCACCGTTGCCGGTAACCTGATAGCGGCCCGGTACGAGGGCGCGGCATTCGGTGAGGGTGTGTTGCGGGTTCATCAGGGTGTAGCGGAAATCGTGTTCGACCATGGGTCCTCCAAATCTGCGCGACATGCTAGCACGGGCTGGATTGCAGGATGGCGTACGCGTGCGACCTTCGATCCGGTTCAAATCGGCTGGCGCTCATGGCAAACTGCCGCCCTTCACTCTGAGGGAACGGAACATGGCGCTGATCGAATGTTATGAATGCAAGCGGAGCATCAGCTCGGAAGCAAAGGCGTGCATTCATTGTGGTGCTCCGATGGCGCAGCAGCACGAGCACACACCGGCGCAAGCCGCCGCCGCGACGATTTCATTTGGCAGCCTGCCGCGCAACAAATCCGTGCCTGAAGCCTTCGTCCCGGCGCCAGCCCCGGAGCCTGCGCCGAAAGTCACACCGGCCGCGCTCGGCCGCCGTCGTCGGCAACCCGAGCCCGCACCTCAACTTCAGCCCAACGCCGACGGTTCGCGGCCGGTGGAAGGCTGGTTGAAGATCATGGTGTTCCTGCTGCCGATGGTCTTTGTCTGGTTCCTGCTGCGTAACGGTCATTCGATGAAGCAGCGCTTTTTCGGTTTTGGCTGGCTGGCGTTGCTGATCCTGGCCTCGTCGCTGTCGCCGAAGTAAACCGGCAAGCCTTCAACCCTCGACCTGGTTCTGCGGTGCACCTGCAGCCCAGGTCGCGATGTTGTGCAGGGTGGTCGCGGCAATCGCGCCCAGCGCTTCATGGGTCAGAAACGCCTGATGCGCGGTGATGATCACGTTCGGGAAGGTCAGCAGCCGCGCCAATACGTCGTCCTGCAACGGCAAGTCGCTGCGATCCTCGAAAAACAGCTGCGCCTCTTCTTCATACACATCCAGTCCCAGATAGCCCAATTGACCGTCCTTCAGGGCGTCGATCAGCGCCGGCGTGTCGACCAGGCCGCCGCGTCCGGTGTTGATCAACATCGCCCCCGGTTGCAGGTGTGCCAGTGACTCGCGGTTGATCAAGTGTTTGCTCTGGGCGTTGAGCGGGCAATGCAGGCTGATGATTCGTGACTGCGCGAGCAGCTCCGGCAGACTCAGGTAACGTGCGCCCAGCGCCACGACCTCAGGGTTTGGGTACGGGTCGTAGGCCAGCAATTGGCAACCGAAACCGTGCATGATTTTCGCGAACGTCGCGCCGATCTGCCCGGTGCCGACGATGCCCACGGTCTTGCCCACCAGATCGAAACCCGTCAGGCCGTGCAGCGTGAAATCGCCTTCGCGGGTGCGGTTGTAGGCGCGGTGCAGGCGTCGGTTGAGCGCCAGAATCAGCGCCACCGCGTGTTCGGCCACCGCATGTGGCGAGTAGGCCGGTACCCGCACCACGGCCAGCCCGAGGCGTTTTGCCGCGAGCAGATCAACATGGTTGTAGCCCGCCGAGCGCAGGGCGATCAGCCGTGTGCCACCGGCGGCAAGGCGTTCCAGCACCGGCGCACTGAGGTCGTCATTGATGAAGGCGCAGACCACCTCGTGCTGCTCGGCCAGGGCGGCGGTGTCGAGACTGAGCCGGGCCGGCTGAAAGTGCAGTTCTATCCCGGTCGGACATTCGGCGCCGAGGAAGCTGTCGCGGTCATAGGTCTGGCTGCTGAAAACGAGCGTGCGCATGAATTCCTCCTGGAACGGGGTGGCGAGTCAGCGTTGACGGCCACCACTTTAACGGCGGATGCCGCTGCCGGCATTGCCGTGGATCAGGCGCTGATCCTGGCTTGCGTCGCGAGTCGATTGATCGCCCGCTCCAGTTCTTCCAGCGCCACCACTGCCTTCGGATCGCCCTGTTTGAGCAGGGTTTCACTGCGCTGACAGGCCGCGCGTAACTGCGGCACGCCACAATATCGGGTCGCACCGTGCAGGCGATGCACGCGCTCGATCAGTGCGTTCTGATCCCGGGCTTCACTGGCGGCACGAATGGCTTCGCGGTCAGCCTCCAGCGAGGCGAGCAACATGGCCAGCATGTCGGCTGCCAGATCGGCCTTGCCGGCGGCCAGACGCAAGCCTTCTTCGTGGTCGAGCACCGGCAACTCACTGCCACCCGCCGCGCTGTCGCTGGCCCGTTCCGTTCCTTGATTGCGCAAGGCCAGACCGGTCCACTTCAGCACCACTTGCGCCAGTTGCCGCTCGCTGATCGGCTTGGTCAGATAGTCATCCATGCCGCTTTGCAGCAAGGCGCGTTTTTCGTTGGCCATGGCGTGGGCGGTGAGGGCGACGATCGGCAGCGGTGTGCTATGCCGTTCGCTTTCCCACTGGCGGATAGTTTCGGTGGTCTGGCGTCCGTCCATGCCCGGCATCTGTACGTCCATCAGCACCAGATCGAAGGATTCGCTCTGCACCGCTTTGACTGCTGCGTAGCCGCTTTCCACGGCCAGAACCTTGGCGCCCATGTCTTCGAGCAGGGTCTGCACCAGCAACAGGTTGGCCGGGTTGTCGTCGACGCACAGCACTTTCGGTGCACGGCTCGACAGCGGTTCACCCGGCTCGTTACGCGGCTGGCGTGGATTGGCCAGATCGGCCAACGCCCGACGCAGTTTGCGCGTGCAGGCTGGTTTGGCTTGCAGCTGGCTGTGCGGGTTGGGCACCGAGAGATGGAACAGCGTCTGTTCGGTGGTCGGGCACAGCACCAGCACTTTGCAACCGAGGTGTTCGAGGTCCCAGATATGCTGATTCAGGCGCTCCGGGAGCATGTCGTTGCTGGTGATGCCGAGCACCGCAAGATCGATCGCCTGATCGGTCTGGTGCGCGCCAGTGACGCCGTTGGTCAGGCTCTCCAGCGTATTGAACGGCGTGACGTCGAGGCCGCAGTCTTCCAGTTGATGCTGCAGGGCCTGACGTGCCAGTTCGTGATTTTCCAGCACCGCCACGCGACGCCCGAGCAGTGGCGGGCCCGGCAGGTCTTCGCTGTCGTCGCGGGTTTTCGGCAGGCTCAGGCTGATCCAGAATTCCGAGCCTTCGCCCGGGGTGCTGTCGACGCCGATTTCGCCACCCATCTGTTCGATCAGACGCTTGGAGATCACCAGACCCAGACCGGTACCGCCGGGTTGGCGCGACAGCGAGTTGTCGGCCTGACTGAATGCCTGGAACAACGCGCGCACGTCCTGACTCGACAGGCCGATGCCGGTGTCCTGAATGCTGATGCGCAACTGCACGCTGTCTTCGTGTTCTTCTTCAAGCATGGCGCGGGCGACGATGGTGCCTTCGCGGGTGAACTTGATCGCGTTGCTGACCAGGTTGGTGAGGATCTGCTTGAGGCGCAGCGGGTCGCCGACCAGTGACAGCGGCGTGTCGCGATAAACCAGACTCACCAGCTCCAACTGCTTGGCGTGGGCGGCCGGGGCCAGGATGGTCAGGGTGTCCTGCAGCAGATCGCGCAGGTTGAACGGGATGTGGTCGAGCACCAGTTTGCCGGCCTCGATCTTCGAGAAATCGAGAATCTCGTTGATGATCCCCAGCAGGCTGTCGGCGGACTTTTCGATGGTGCCCAGATAGTCGAGCTGGCGCGGCGTCAGTTCGCTTTTCTGCAACAGATGCGTGAAACCGAGAATGCCGTTGAGCGGCGTGCGGATCTCATGGCTCATGTTGGCGAGGAACTCGGATTTGATCCGGCTCGCCTCCAGCGCCTCTTTGCGTGCCAGATCCAGTTCGATGTTCTGGATCTCGATGGTTTCCAGATTCTGCCGCACGTCTTCGGTGGCCTGATCGACGCTGTGCTGCAGTTCTTCGCGAGCGTTCTGCAGGGTGCCGGCCATGCGGTTGATGCCCGAGGCGAGCTCGTCCAGTTCCTGACTGCCGAGCGGTGGCAGGCGGGTTTCCAGATGACCGTCCTTGAGCTGGGCAACTGCCTGTTTGATCTGGCTCAGCGGGCGGTTGATGGTGCGGCCCATGCGCAACGCGAGCAGGGCCGCGCCCGCCAGACCGGCGGCAATCAACAGCAGGCTGGCAAACAGGCTGCGATAACCGCGCAGCAGCATGCCGTTGTGCGACAGCTCCAGTTCGACCCAGCCGAGCAGACGGTCGGATTCTTCGGGGATCAGATCACCAGCGAGGTTGCGATGCTTGCCGAACACCGGCATCAGGTAACGGGTGGCGTCATTGCCGCTGCGCCGTTGCAGTTGTGCACTGTCACCGCTGGGCGCCTGATTGAGCATGGTCGGGCCGGCGTGCGCCAGCGGTGTGCGGTCGGGGGCGAGGAAGGTGACGGCGCGCACGTCAGGTTGTTCGAGGGACTGGGTGGCGATGCGTTCGAGCAGATCGGTGTTGCCATGGCCCATGGCGGGCGCCACCAGCGGCGCCAGTTGTTCGGCGATCATTTCACCGCGCTGCATCAATTGGGTCTGCAAATCGGACTGTTGCATCCAGGTGAAATAGCCACCGAGCACCAACGCCATCAGGCTGGTGGGCAACAGGGTCAGCAACAACACGCGACCTTTGATTCCCAGTTTCTTGAGCACACCCATCTCCTGCATCCCGCTGAACTGTTGACTCGCATGTGCGTCCGGCACGCGACATTGGCGCAGTGTAGCGATTTGCAGGCAGGCAATCTTCGGAAAAATCATGTCGCCATTGGTCGGCGCGGCCTGGCGCGTTTGTCCGGCCGGTCAAGCTTGGGTTGCCCGATGGCGGGCAATCTTGAATAATCGGCCAACTGAGAATTATTAGCAGATACTCATGACTCCTGTTTCCACCGACCTGCCACGCATTCTCGCCATTGAGGACGACCCGGTGCTGGGCGCCTATGTTCACGAGCATCTGGGCCGCAGCGGCTTTGCGGTGACCTGGTGCCAGAACGGTCAGGAAGGGCTGAACATTGCGCGTCACCAGCCGTTCGACGTGGTGCTGATGGACATTCTGCTGCCGGGGCTCGACGGCCTGAAGGTGCTGACGCAATTGCGCCAGAGCCATTCGACGCCGGTGCTGCTGATGTCGGCGCTGGGCGCCGAGGCCGACCGCATCAGCGGTTTTCGCCTGGGCGCCGATGATTACCTGCCCAAGCCGTTCAGCATGGCCGAGTTGCATGTGCGGATCGAGGCGATCCTGCGCCGGGTGGCGCTGGATCGGCGCCCGGCAGCGATTGCCCCGGCTGCGATCCACGGCGCGCTGCGCTTCGACGACGAACAATGCGAAGTCTTCTATAACGCACAAGCCGCCGGTCTGACTCGCAGCGAATACCGTCTGCTGGAAACCCTCAATCGCAACGACGAAGAAGTGCTGAGCAAGGCCTTCCTTTATCAGCATGTGCTGCAACGTGGCTATGCGGCCCACGACCGCAGCCTCGACATGCACATCAGCCAGATCCGCCGCAAACTCAAGGCCATCGGTTACCTCGAACGGGAAGTGCGCACGGTGTGGGGCAAGGGTTATGTGCTGAGTGCCACCGATGAAAATCTCTGACCTGCCGGGGCGGCATTCGCTGTTCTGGAAACTGGCGTGTCTGCTGGTAGCGTTCTGTCTGTTGATGATCTGGCTGAGCTGGTCCTGGGGCCGCTACATGGAAGAGCGCAACCAGTATCTCTCCGACGAGGCGCGCGGCACTCTGAGCCGTTATGCCGGCGAAGCCGAGCGGGCGTGGCAGCGCGGTGAGCGCGACGGGGTCGATAACTGGTTGCAGAGCATGGAGCTGCGCGAAGCCGCCTGGGTCGGGGTGATCGACCGCAATCTGCAGTCGTTGAGCAGCGATCCGCTGAATGAACAGGAAATCCAGCACCTGACCTTTTTACGCGGCCTCGACTGGCCGATCCACAAGCAAGGCCGGCCATGGCTGCGCGTACCGTTTCCGCAGAATCCGTCCGCCGGCAGTCTGGTAATCGAGTTGCCCGAGCGCTTCCTGCCGGGGAAATACCGGGTGTTCTGGCGGGTGATTACCAATGGCGTGATTCCGGGGCTGTTCACTCTGTTGCTGTGTGTCGGCCTGTATCGCTTGCTGGTGGTGCCGCTGAACAATCTACGCAAGCAGGCCAATGCGTGGCGTGCCGACCAATTGAATGTGCGTCTGTCGAGCGGCATTACCCAGCGCCCGGACGAACTCGGTGAACTGGCGCGGGCCTTCGATTCAATGTCCGAACGCCTGCAATCCACCGTCGCCTTGCAACAGCAATTGCTGCGCGACCTGTCCCATGAACTGCGCACGCCGCTGAGCCGGCTGCGCGTGGCCAGTGAAAGCGAACAGGATCTACGGCAACTGCGCGAGCGCATCGGCCGTGAAGTCGACGGCATGCAACGACTGGTCGAAGACACCCTGCAACTGGCGTGGCTCGACACCGAGCGTGCGCCGCTGCCGGACGAGGCGATCCAGATTCAGGCGCTGTGGGAAATGCTCACCGACAACGCCTGTTACGAAAGCGGCTGGCCGAGCCTGCAATTGCAGTGCGCGGTGCCGGCGTCGTGCTGGGTGCGCGGCAATCTCAATACTTTAGCGCAGGCGCTGGAGAACATTCTGCGCAACGCCATCCGTCATTCGCCCGAGGGCGGCATTGTGCGCCTCGATGGACGGCGTGACGGCGATTACTGGCATTTATGGCTGGAGGATCAGGGCGGCGGGGTGGCCGAGGGCGATCTGCAACGGATCTTCTCACCCTTCACCCGTCTCGACGGCTCGCGCCCGGGGGACGGCGGGTTTGGTCTGGGGCTGAGCATTGCGAGGAATGCGGTGCAGCGTCAGGGTGGGATGGTGTGGGCGGAGAATGGTGGGGCGGGGTTGCGCTTGAATTTTCGGCTGATTGCCGATGACGGCGGCGTGACGGCTGACGCCTTCGCGAGCAAGCCCGCTCCCACAGTGGATGTGTGTCGTCCGCAGATTGTATAACCAACACCGTCACCCTCCTGTGGGAGCGGGCTTGCTC
>NZ_JASCPO010000205.1:0-10688 GCF_029960145.1 Pseudomonas sp. PS01299
GGCTTGCTCGCGAAGGCGGAGTATCATTCAACGAACAGGGTGTCTGGCACGCCCTCTTCGCGAGCAAGCCCGCTCCCACAATTGCCGCTCTGCCCGCCACCAAAAGTGGCGGGCTGTCTTTTGAAGAAGTGATTCACCGTCCCGATGAACAAGTACCTCTTGTCCAGTCTCTGCCTGCTTGCCCTGAACAACGCCAGCGCTGATGGCCAGCCGCTGACGCTGCCCACCGGCACAATCTCCGCGCCTGCGGTTGACGAAGAAAGTGTCAGCCTGACCACGCCGACCACCGCTGGTTCGCGCCTGAACCTGACGGCCATGGAAACTCCGGCCAGCGTCGAAAGCCTCAGCGGCGAGCAGGTTCGCGCCCGTGGCGATCGCAGCGTGCAGGACGCGGTGTCACGCAGCACCGGCATCAGCCGCACCGGCACCCCGGGCGATGGCGGCACCTCGTTGCAGGCACGCGGTTTTACCGGGCAGAGTTCGGTGATGCAGTTGTATGACGGTAACCGCATGTACACCGGTATGGGCACCGTAACTTTTCCGGTCGACACCTGGGCGGTGCAGCGCGTCGACGTGCTGCGCGGCCCGGCCTCGGTGCTGTACGGCGAAGGCGCGACCGGTGCGGTGGTCAACGTGATTCCGAAGAAGCCGTTCGAGGGCGAAATAGAAAATCACCTGCGCCTCGGCTACGGTTCCTACGACAGCCAGCAGCAGGCGTTCGACAGCGGCGGCTCGCTGAGCGACACCCTGAGCTATCGCCTCAATCTCAATCGTCTGCGCAGCAACGGCTGGATCGATCGCGGTGACTCATCAAGCGACTTCATCAGCGCGGCGCTGTGCTGGCAAGCCACTGATGACCTGGCGTTCACCCTCGCCCACGACTACGGCGACCAGCGTCCGCAGAACTACTTCGGCACGCCACTGATCAACGGCCGATTGCAGAACAGCCTGCGTAACAAGAACTACAACGTGCGCGACGACCAGCAGCACTACAACGATCAGTGGACGCGCCTGACCACCGATTGGCAGATCAACGACGCCGTCAGTGCCAGCAACGAGCTGTACTACCTCAAGGCCCAGCGCCGCTGGCAGAACGCCGAAAACTACAACTTCGACACCGCCACGCAACAGCTCAGCCGCAGCGGCTACTTCGGCATTGGTCACCAGCAAGAGCAGGTCGGCGACCGCCAGACCTTCACCTTCAAACACTCGCTGTTCGGCCTCGACAGCCAAACCGTGACCGGCGTCGATTACAACCGCATCCGTTTCCAGCTCAACAGCAATTCGCCGTTCAACGATGTGCTGCCGAACGGTCAGGCGCTGGATCTGTATCACCCGCAACCGGGCTATTTCGAAAGCGCCAACCCTTACCGCGACCAGTTCGACAGCACCACCAAACAGATGTCAGTGTTTGCGGAAAACCGCACGCAATTGAGCGAGCGCTGGTCGCTGGTGACCGGCGTGCGCCGCGACTATGTGCATGTGGATCGCAACAATCTGATCGACGACAGCCAGAGCGACAAGACCCTGACCGGCAACAACTGGAAGGCCGGACTGGTGTTTGCCCTGACGCCGCAGACCTCGTTCTACGGTCAGGTCGCGACCAGCACCGACGGCATCGGCGGCCTGATATCCCTCAGTCCGAGCCAGCAGCAATACGACCTGTCGACCGCGCGCCAGACAGAAATCGGCCTGAAGCAGTTGTTCTGGGATCAGCGCGGCGAGTTCACCCTGGCGGCCTATCGCATCGTCAAAAAGAAACTGCTGACCGACGATCCGGGCAACCCGACGCTCAAGCAGCAAGTCGGCCAGCAATCGTCCAACGGCCTGGAAGCCAGCCTCGATCTGCAACTGCCGCACGCCTGGCAATTGCAGGCCAACGCGGCGATTGTGAAGGCCAGGTACGATGACTTCTCCGAAGTGGTCGACGGGCAAACCCTGTCGTACAACGGCAATCGCCCGGTGGATGTACCACGGCGCACCGCCAATCTGTGGCTGAACAAAAACCTCAGTGATGATCTGAAGGCCGGGGCCGGCGTGCGTTATGTCGATGCGCGTTACGCCGACATGGCCAACCGCAACGAGCTGCCGAGTTACACCGTGGTCGATGCGACGCTGTCGTGGCAAGCCCTGCGCAACACCACGCTCGGTCTACAGCTGAACAATCTGTTTGACCGCCAGTACGCACAAAGCCAATACAATGCGGGCCAGCAGTGGATTCTCGGCGAGCCGAGATCGTTCTTCGTCACCGCTGATTACACTTTTTGATTGAAGATTGCGCCCTCACCCTAGCCCTCTCCCGGAGGGAGAGGGAACTGACCGAGGTGTTTGGGCAAGTTGCACCGACTTGAAAGTCCGAGTCGAACTCAGTTTTGAAACGCATGAAGATCGGCTCCCTTTCCCCCTCGCCCCCTCTGGGGGAGAGGGCTGGGGTGAGGGGGATGGATCTACCGAAAAAACACGAAATCGAGAACACACCGAACGCCCTATGACGTCACTCACCCTCACCCACCTCGCCTGGACACCTCTGGGCCACGGCCACTGCCATCACCAGTTCCAGCTGCGTGACGCCTCGTTGCAGGTGGCTGCCGGTGAGTTTGTCGGGCTGATCGGCCCCAACGGCAGCGGCAAGACCAGCCTGCTGCGCTGCGCCTATCGCTTCAGTCAGCCGGAAAGCGGTGAGGTCAGACTCGATCATCACAACGTGTGGAAACAGTCTTCGCGCTGGTGCGCAAAGCGCATCGCCGTGGTCCTGCAGGAATTCCCCGATGCCTTTGGCCTGACCGTCGAAGAAGTGGTCGCCATGGGTCGCACGCCGCACAAAGGCCTGTTCGATGGCGACACGCTGGAAGATCGCAATCTGGCGACGCAAGCGCTCAAATCCGTCGGCCTCGACGGCTTCGAAGACCATGCGTTCGCCACCCTGTCCGGCGGTGAGAAGCAGCGGGTGATCCTTGCCCGCGCCCTGACTCAGCAACCGCAACTGCTGATCCTCGACGAGCCGACCAACCACCTCGACCCGCGTTATCAGCTCGAACTGCTGCAACTGGTCAAACGTCTGCAGATCGGCACCCTCGCCAGCATTCACGACCTGAACCTGGCCGCCGCGTTCTGTGACCGACTGTACGTGATCAACCACGGCCGGATCGTCGCCAGCGGCACGCCGCAACAGGTACTGACCACCGAGCTGCTGCGCGACGTGTTCGGCGTCGAGGCGTTGATCGATTCCCATCCCCTCCACGGCTACCCGCGAATCACCTGGATAACCCGACCATGACTGTGCGTTCCCTGCTTTGTGTCGCTCTTTTGTTGTGCAGTGCCCAGGCCTTCGCCGAAGCCACGAAATACCCGTTGACCATCCATAGCTGCAACCGCGAAGTGACCTTCAACGAAGCGCCGAAACACGCGGTCAGTCACGACATCAACATGACCCAGATGATGCTCGCCCTCGGCCTCAAATCGCGTATGGCCGGCTACAGCGGTGTCAGCGGCTGGAAGTCAGTAACGCCCGAAATGCAGTCGCTGCTCGACGGCTTGCCGGAGCTGGCCGCGAAATACCCGTCGGTGGAAACCCTGCTCAACGCCAACGTCGATTTCTTTTTCGCCGGCTGGGATTACGGCATGCGCGTCGGTGGCGACCTCACGCCGCAGACCCTGCAACCGCTGGGCATCAACGTATATGAGCTGACCGAATCCTGCGCCTTCGTGATGAAGCGTCCGGCGGCGACGCTGGACGACACCTACAACGACCTGCGCAATCTGGGGAAGATTTTCGACGTGCAGGATCGCGCCAACGCACTGATCGCCGACATGCAGAATCAGGTCGCCGAGATCCGCAAAGACCTGCCCGTCGACAAGCCGCGGGTGTTTCTCTACGACAGCGGTGAAGACCGCGCCATGACTTCCGGGCGTCTCGGCATGCCGCAGGCGCTGATTGATGCTGCGGGCGGGCGCAACATTCTCGACGACGTCGACGCGAGCTGGACGAGGGTCAACTGGGAGACCGTGGTCGAGCGCAATCCGCAGGTGATCGTGATCGTCGACTACAGCGAAATCACTGCTGAACAGAAGATCGAATTTCTGCTGAAGAACCCGGCGCTGCAATCGGTCGATGCGATCAAGAACCAGCGCTTCATCGTCATCCCTTACGTGCAGGCCACGCCGGGGATCGATAACGTGCTGGCGGTGGAAACCCTGGCCAAAGGATTCCACGGCGAATGATCGACCGTCGCTACGCCTTGTTGCTGATCGCCCTCGGTGCCCTGTTGCTGGTGTCGTGCGTGGTCTCGCTCGGTTTTGGTCCGGCGCGGGTGCCGGTGGAGGTGGTGTGGCGGATTCTGCTGCACAAGACCTTGGGTTTCGGCGAGGTGAGCTGGAGCGCCGGGCAGGAGCACATTGTCTGGCTGATCCGTGTGCCGCGCATGTTGCTCGGGGCGTTGGTCGGTGCCGGGTTGGCGTTGATTGGCGCGGTGCTGCAAGCGGTGACGCGCAATCCTCTTGCCGATCCGCACCTGCTCGGCGTCACCTCCGGCGCGACCCTCGGCGCCGTGATCGTGGTGCTGCACATAGGTGAGATCGTCGGTCTGCTGACCTTGCCGATTGCTGCTTTCATCGGTGCGTTGCTGAGCATGTTTCTGGTGCTGGGCATTGCCAACCGTCAGGGTCGGCTCGACAGCGACCGGTTGCTGCTGTGCGGCGTGGCGGTGTCGTTCGTGATGATGGCAATCGCCAACCTGCTGCTGTTCATGGGCGACCATCGCGCCAGCTCGGCGGTGATGTTCTGGATGCTCGGCGGCCTCGGCCTGGCGCGCTGGGAACTACTGACGGTGCCGGCGCTGAGTGTGTTGCTCGGCCTCGGTCTGCTGCTGGGCATGGCCCGGCCGTTGAACGCATTGATGGCCGGTGAACAGACCGCCGTCACCCTCGGCCTGAATGCCCGCGCGGTGCGTTTGCGGGTGTTTGTGATCGCGTCCTTGATGACCGGGGTGCTGGTGTCGATCAGCGGCTCGATCGGTTTTGTCGGGCTGATGGTGCCGCACATTGCCCGGCGTCTGGTCGGTGCCGAACACCGCCGATTGTTGCCGGCCTGCGTACTGCTCGGCAGCCTGTTTCTGGTGTGGGTCGATGTTGCCGCGCGAACTCTGATCGCGCCGGAAGACCTGCCCATCGGCGTTGCCACCGCGGCTATCGGCGGTCTGTTCTTCATCGGCCTGATGCGCCGCCGCTGATCCAGCACAATCAACTTGTAGGAGTGAGCCTGCTCGCGATGACGGCGACACATTCGACATCAATGCGGATGACAGAACGCTATCGCGAGCAGGCTCACTCCTACAGGGGACAGTGTTGTCCTTGAAATCGCGCCCCAATCTGGCGCGGCCGCTTGCACCAACGCTCTCTCCGCGTCCCTTCATGGTGCACCCCACCCGCGCGCAACCGCTCTAAACCGACATTTTCCTGCCCGATCCCGACCGGGCACAGCCCTTGCAAAACACACCTTCAGTCGTCCGCATCTGCCAACCATAAAAAACTTTAACGTTCATGGAGATCGCACAATGAAGCGTCGCAGTTTGATCAAGGCTTTCACACTCACGGCATCCATTGCCGCGATGGGCATGACCTGGACTGTCCAGGCCGCCGAGACCATCAAGGTGGGGATTCTGCATTCGTTGTCCGGGACCATGGCGATCTCCGAAACATCGCTCAAAGACATGGCGCTGATGACCATCGACGAGATCAACGCCAAGGGCGGCGTGAACGGCAAGATGCTCGAACCGGTGGTGGTCGACCCTGCGTCGAACTGGCCGCTGTTCGCCGAGAAGGGCCGGCAGTTGCTGACCCAGGACAAGGTCGCGGTGGTGTTCGGTTGCTGGACGTCGGTGTCACGTAAATCGGTGCTGCCGGTGTTCGAAGAACTCAACGGCCTGCTGTTCTACCCGGTGCAGTACGAAGGCGAAGAGATGTCGCCAAACGTGTTCTACACCGGCGCCGCGCCGAACCAGCAAGCGATCCCTGCCGTTGAATACCTGATGAGCGAAGAAGGCGGCAGCGCCAAGCGCTTCTTCCTGCTCGGCACCGACTACGTCTACCCGCGCACCACCAACAAGATCCTGCGCTCGTTCCTGCATTCCAAAGGCGTGGCCGACAAGGACATCGAAGAGGTCTACACCCCGTTCGGTCACAGCGACTATCAAACCATCGTCGCCAACATCAAGAAATTCTCCGCCGGCGGCAAGACTGCTGTGATCTCCACGGTCAACGGCGACTCCAACGTGCCGTTCTACAAAGAGCTGGCCAACCAGGGCCTGAAGGCTACCGACGTACCGGTGGTGGCGTTCTCGGTGGGTGAAGAAGAGCTGCGCGGCATCGACACCAAACCGCTGGTGGGCAACCTCGCGGCGTGGAACTACTTCGAGTCCGTGGAGAACCCGGTGAACAAGAAGTTCGTCGCTGACTGGAAGGCCTACGCGAAGAAACACAACCTGCCGGGCGCCGACAAAGCGGTGACCAACGACCCGATGGAAGCCACTTACGTCGGCATCCACATGTGGGCGCAGGCAGCGGAAAAAGCCAAGTCCACCGACGTCGACAAAGTTCGCGAAGCGCTGGCCGGCCAGACCTTCGCCGCGCCGTCCGGTTACACCCTGACCATGGACAAGACCAACCACCACCTGCACAAACCGGTGATGATCGGCGAGATCCAGAACGACGGTCAGTTCAACGTCGTGTGGCAGACCGAAGGCCCGATCCGCGCCCAGCCTTGGAGTCCGTTTATCGATGGCAACGACAAGAAGCCGGATTATGCGGTGAAGAGCAACTGAGGCGGATTCAATCTTTGAGGCGGGCTTGAGATCTACCCCCTCACCCCAGCCCTCTCCCCCGAGGGGGAGAGGGGGAAAGGGAGCCGATCTTCATGCTTTTCAAAGCCTGAGTTCGGCTCGAATTCGCAGGTCGCAGCACATCGTACAAAAACCTCGGTCAGTCCCCTCAATTTCAAGAGGGAGAGGGGGGAAAGGGAGCCGATCTTCGTGCTTTTCAAAGTGTGAGCTCGGCTCGAATTCGCAGGTCGCAACACATCGTCCTGACACCTCGGTCAGTCCCCTCTCCCTCCGGGAGAGGGTTAGGGTGAGGGGGCGGTTGAACAGGACACCACTAATGCCCACTGCCATATACCGCTTATTTCTGGCCCTGGCACTGCTGTTGCCGATGACTGCCTTTGCCGGCGACGCCGAAGACTTCGTCGCCGCCAACCCCGTGCAGCAAGCCAAACTGCTGGAAGCCTGGGCCGCGCAGCCCGAGCCGGCGCGTGTCGAGCTGATCAACGCCCTGCAACAAGGCGAATTGACCCTCGACGGCCAAACCAAAACCCTGCGCCTGAACAACCGCCTGCGGGGTCTGATCGACACCGCGTTGGCCAGCCACCAATTGCTCGCCGCCGATGCCAAAACCCGTCTGACTGCCGCGCAGCAATTGCAGAAAAGCGCGAAACCCGCGCAGCTGAAATTCCTCGACCAGCAGCTGGCTGGCGAAAAAGACGAGAACGTCCACGCCGCCCTGAGCCTGGCGCTGGCCAATCTGCAGCTGGTCGACAGCGATCCGGCGGTGCGTCTGGCCGCCGTGCGCCTGCTGGGTGAAACCGGCGATCCGCTGGCCCGCACCCGCCTCGAAGGCCTGCTCGAGCCCGGCGTCGAAAGCGATGCCGGGGTGCGCACCGCCGCCGAAACCAGTCTGGCTCAGGTCAAGCGCAAACTGCTGATCGGCGAAGTGTTGGGTCAGGCGTTCAGCGGCATGTCCCTCGGCTCGATCCTGCTGCTCGCGGCGCTCGGGCTGGCGATCACCTTCGGCCTGCTCGGGGTGATCAACATGGCCCATGGCGAGATGCTGATGCTCGGCGCTTACTCGACTTACGTGGTGCAGCTGATGTTCCAGCGTTACGCACCCCAAGCCATCGAGTTCTACCCGCTGATCGCGCTGCCGGTGGCGTTCTTTGTCACAGCGGCGATCGGCATGGCGCTGGAACGCACAGTGATTCGTCATCTCTACGGCCGACCACTGGAAACCCTGCTCGCCACCTGGGGCATCAGCCTGATGCTGATCCAGTTGGTGCGCCTGCTGTTCGGCGCACAGAACGTTGAAGTGGCGAACCCGGCGTGGCTGTCCGGCGGGATTCAGGTGCTGCCGAATCTGGTGCTGCCGTACAACCGCATCGTGATCATCGCTTTCGCTTTGTTCGTGGTGGTGCTGACCTGGCTGCTGCTGAACAAGACCCGCCTCGGCCTCAACGTGCGAGCGGTCACGCAGAACCGCAACATGGCTGCCTGCTGCGGCGTGCCGACCGGGCGCGTCGACATGCTCGCCTTCGGCCTCGGCTCGGGCATCGCCGGCCTCGGTGGCGTGGCGCTGAGCCAGATCGGCAACGTCGGCCCGGATCTGGGTCAGAGCTACATCATCGACTCATTCCTGGTGGTGGTGCTCGGTGGCGTCGGGCAACTCGCCGGCAGCGTGCTCGCCGCGTTCGGGCTGGGCATCGCCAACAAGATTCTCGAACCGCAGATCGGTGCGGTACTCGGCAAGATCCTGATCCTCGCGCTGATCATTCTGTTCATCCAGAAACGTCCGCAAGGCCTCTTCGCACTGAAAGGACGGGTGATCGACTGATGAACCAGCCTCTACTTGTCACGGCCACGCAAAAGGCCGGGCCGAAACTCACCATTGCCATCGGCGCGGTGATCCTCGCGCTGCTGATCGCCCTGCCGCTGCTTTCGCTGTTGGCACCGGACAGCGCGCTGCATGTCTCGGCCTACACCCTGACGCTGGTCGGCAAAATCCTCTGCTACGCGATCGTCGCTCTGGCGCTGGATCTGGTCTGGGGCTACGCCGGGCTGCTGTCGCTGGGCCACGGCCTGTTCTTCGCCCTCGGCGGTTATGCGATGGGCATGTACCTGATGCGTCAGGCCGCCGGTGATGGTTTGCCGGCGTTCATGACCTTTCTGTCGTGGACCGACCTGCCGTGGTACTGGAGCGGCACCAGCAGTTTTATCTGGTCGATGTGTCTGGTGGTGCTGGCACCGGGTCTGCTGGCGCTGGTGTTCGGCTTCTTCGCCTTCCGTTCGCGGATCAAGGGTGTGTATTTCTCGATCATGACCCAGGCCCTGACCTTCGCCGGGATGCTCCTGTTTTTTCGCAACGAGACCGGCTTCGGCGGCAACAACGGTTTCACCAATTTCCGCACGATTCTCGGTTTCGGCATCACTGAGCCGGGCACCCGCGCGGTGCTGTTTCTGGCGACCGTGTTGCTGCTGGTGGCGAGTCTGTTCATCGGCTGGCGTCTGGCGCAGAGCAAGTTCGGCCGGGTGCTGACCGCGCTGCGCGATGCGGAAAACCGCCTGATGTTCTGCGGCTACGACCCGCGCGGCTTCAAGCTGTTCGTCTGGGTCTTGAGCGCGGTGCTGTGCGGTCTGGCCGGGGCGTTGTATGTACCGCAGGTGGGGATCATCAACCCCAGCGAAATGTCGCCGACCAACTCCATCGAAGCGGCAGTGTGGGTCGCCCTCGGCGGTCGCGGCACGCTGATCGGGCCGTTGCTCGGTGCCGGTGTGGTCAACGGCATGAAGAGCTGGTTCACCGTGGCTTTCCCCGAATACTGGCTGTTCTTCCTCGGCGCGCTGTTCATCGTCGTGACGTTGTATCTGCCCAAAGGCGTGATCGGCCTGCTGAAGAAACGAGGTGAACAATGAGAGTCACTGCGAGTGCTGAATTCATGCTCGAACCGGCGTTCTTCCCCGTGGAACCGAACAAGGACGAAGGCACCAGCCGTGACTCGATCGGCCTCGGCCAACGCGTCGGCCCGGGCCTCGACACCCGCCACGGCACGATCCTGACCCTGGAAGACATCAGCGTCAGCTTCGACGGCTTCCGTGCGCTGAACAATCTGAACCTGTACATCGGTGTCGGCGAACTGCGCTGCATCATCGGCCCCAATGGCGCAGGCAAGACCACGCTGATGGACGTCATCACCGGCAAGACCCGCCCCAGCCACGGCAAGGCGTGGTTCGGCGAAACCCTCGATCTGACGCAGATGAGCGAAGTGCAGATCGCCCAGGCCGGGATCGGCCGCAAGTTCCAGAAACCCACAGTGTTCGAAGCGCTCAGCGTGTTCGAGAATCTGGAGCTGGCGCAGAAGACCGACAAGTCGGTGTGGGCCAGTTTGCGCGCACGCCTGAGCGGCGAGCAGCGCGATCGCATCAGCGAAGTGCTGGAGACCATCCGCCTGACCACCTCGGTCAATCGCCCGGCGGGCTTGCTGTCACACGGCCAGAAGCAGTTTCTGGAGATCGGCATGTTGCTGATGCAAGACCCGCAACTGTTGCTGCTCGACGAACCGGTGGCGGGCATGACCGATGCCGAAACCGAATTCACCGCCGAGCTGTTCAAATCGCTGGCCGGCAAGCATTCGCTGATGGTGGTGGAGCACGACATGGGCTTCGTCGGCTCGATTGCCGACCACGTGACGGTGCTGCATCAGGGCAGCGTGCTGGCGGAAGGGTCGCTGGAGCAGGTGCAGGAAAACGAGCGGGTGATCGAGGTCTATCTCGGCCGTTGAACTGCAAACACCTTTCCAATGTGGGAGCGGGCTTGCTCGCGAATGCGGTGTGCCATTCAAGTTGATGGCGACTGATCCACCGCATTCG